>DAOTXB010000340.1:0-7481 GCA_034435575.1 Anaerolineae bacterium | reverse complement strand
AATGGACAATGATTATGCATTACGACTGCATTCTAACGCTCAATAACGTTATTATACGTTAACTTAGCGATTCAAAATGTAAGGAAAGTGAACGTTTAGTATTTATGGCAGAGAATATTTTCAATCTGACAACACCACACCAGTATCAGTGTCATGTGCATCATTATCATAGCCGATTGTCGCGCCTGTATGTGCGCGTCTTTCAAGGACAAGCACAAATTCCCGCTTTTTATCTGCTTTTTTCTGATGTGGGTTATGTGGAAGGACCGATCAATTGGCAGGGCGCGAACGTGAGCATCGCACCGCATCAAGAGTGTATTGATCTGATGCTAGAAACCGGCATGATTGGTCCAGCGGTCTTACAATTCCCTGATGCTTACGCGGCAATTACCGATTCGGTACACCTGTACGTGATCGAAACGACCAAAAACTCGGTGAGAATCATCGGCAGTAGCGTCGCCCGCCTTGCCACGTTACCAGCGACCCTCAACTAAGCATGCTGATCGTAACGGCGGAACACGCTTGTCATAAAACGGGGTTCCCGCTACTATCTATGACGGATTATCTACCTGATGACGAGTTGCCATGAATGTGTTGATTGTACATGCCCATCCAGACCCTCGCGCATTCATCACCCGTCTAAAAGTACAAACTCTTGATGTGATGAAAAAGCAAGGACATCAGATACAGATTTCTGATCTGTACCAGATGCACTTTAAAGCCTATGTCAGCCTTGATGACTTCACCGATCCTTTTGATTCTACCCGCTTTGATTTACACACCGAACAACGCCACGCCGCCACAAATGGTACTTTTTCGCCGGATATTCTGGAAGAACAGCAAAAGCTCGTTTGGGCGGATACAGTATTATTTTTCTTCCCGCTGTGGTGGTATTCTGTTCCTGCAATTCTGAAAGGGTGGTTTGATCGTGTGTTCGCCTACGGTTTTTCTTATGGAGAAACCAGTTTGTTAACCGGTAAGAAGGCGATGCTCACCCTCACGACAGGCGGGCCACCGCGCCCTTTTACAGTGGATCGTCAACAGGCGATGCGGGATATGCTCGGTCATATTCAGCGAGGCACGTTACATTTTTGCGGGTTTGATGTGCTATCGCCTTATGCCGCGTATGGTGCAGACTACGCCACAAGAGAACAACAAGAGCAGTATTTGCTACAGCATCGCCAGATTTTACTCTCGCTTGATCGCCTCGCGCCGATTGTCTTTGATATGTAGCGTTGGTGGGCGCTGAATTTCGGGTTTTCCGCCTATCTCCACACAATAGACTAGGAGAGTAAATGTGAGTATTTCACGTAATTTTCGAATTGGAAAGACTAATTTGAGCAGTCGAGAAGTTCTAGACATGTTTATTGAACTTACCGATCCAACAATGACAGTTCATACAGAACAAAGACAATTGAAAGATGAAAAAAACCATTACTTATGATCATGCGACTCAACATAATAACTTCTACCGTATCTTTGCTCGAGCTGATAGTAATTCATTTCGAAAGAAAAAAATAAATTATGGAATTGGATTTACCTCTACAATTATCATGAATTTCTATGTCGAAAAAGATTGGAATGATGAGGATTTATCAGATGAAAACGCATCATCAACACCCTACTATACAATGGTGTCTACGATGATACATCTGGCACACAAGCATAATTGGGACATGGCATACTACGATCATAATGAGATTATTGGGTTCATTCTATTGGATGGTAAGTTCAAAATCGACAAGCGAAATGATGTTTTACTTTCGCCTAAATATCTATCCATCATTAAGCGTCTTAAAGCATCGTATGAGGTTACAAGTTTAAACTGAGACGACTACAAAACACGCCGTAAACCAGCGACGGAGGTTAATCCGTCGCACTCACCACAGCGTATAATCGTGCTTCGCCCACTTCATGCAATAATGCCAAATAATCCACCAACTCAAGGTCAATCGGCGCGAACGTGAATGGTGCGCCAAAACGCCACAGTGCATCGAGATCAACGCCCGCGCTCAAAATTTCCGGTACAAATACGTGGGTCACGCCTGCATCGCGCAGTTCATCACCCCATACGCTATCAGTTGGGGAATCCCAGAAGTCACCGAAATCGGGTATGTCGAGTTGGTCGGACTGTCCATACGGCAATGGGGGCAGATAGATGCTCTGTTGTTCGCTGACCACCGCCGCCCATATGCCAGAATCACCCATAAAGGGGTTTAAGATCAGCATCATCGGGGCAACCTCGCGTGCTTCAGCACTTTCATTATCAGCATCGTCATCAGTATCATCGAGCACTTCAGGACGGTCAACGACAAGCTCTTCGCGTATCCATGCCAGCACCGCTAAATCATTGCTGGTCGCGTGGGCAGGGGGCAAACTGACCGAAGATGAGCGCATCTGTGGCAAGACAATAACCGTTAGAATAATGACCACGACTGTACCAATCCCCGCCAGGATATATGTCCCTCTATAGGTGATCGCGCCGGTTCTTGGGACGACATAATTGTTGAACAGCCACAACAATGCCGATCCACCTAACATGCTGTATGGCAGAATGGGTCCGACCCGCGCCACCAATTGCGGATCCGCAAAATCTAGCAAAAATGGGAACAAGCCACTGAGTCCGCCGGTGACGCTGTAATCAAAAATGAGCAATAACCATAAGACGGCAGATAACGACAACACATCGCGCCGAATCCAGCCGAGCCATGCGCCGATAATAGCGGCGAAAAAGCTCCAGATGGCATGATTCTGTATAAAGATACGCATATTTTCGCTGTCACGTTCAAAGGACGGTGTGTCATTCAATAGGCTAAAATCGGTGTTGAGAGTCCACGGTGCAGTGGCAATAAACGCAACAATGGGCACACCGACGAGCATCACAGCCCAGCGCATGATGTTGGGGCGTTCCTCGCCAAGCCATACAGCAAATAACAAAGAGAACCACGCCAGCACTGCAATCAGGAAAATGTCTAATTGTGTGATAAGTGTCGCGCCCAGTAATAAGCCTGCCAGCACCGCATCTACCGGATAGCCGTTTTTATAGAAGCGATACAAATAAATGAAAAATCCCATCAGGAACAAATAGGCGGTCAAACTGGTCGCATACCCTTCTAGCACCAGACCGACCACACCAAGCCCGAACAACATGGCGAGTGCATAGGTACGACCAAGCCGTTTATCACGCTGTTCACCGCCCAGATCATATGCCAGCCAGATGCACAAAAAGCCAATAACCGCACCCACGTCGAATTGCACTACGTCAATACCCTGTGCAAGTTGTTGGCTAAGATAGGCGACCAATGCGCTAAAGCCGGGAGCGTGTACATAGGTGAATTCAGGGTAAAACGGCGCGAGTGTGTCCAGTGTCTGTCCTTCGCGCACCAATAACGCGGTCAAGCTCTCTGTCGCGCCCTGTGTCCCTAATGATATAGGTACAATCAGCACAATTAGCACGAACAACAGACCGATGACGACCACAATCGCAAGGTCTTGTGGACCGGGCCAGCCCTGATCTTTATCTTCTAAGACTTGACCAAGTGCCTCCGCGCGTGATTGCCCGACAGATAATGTTCCACCAAGGAAGATTCCGACAACCAGCGCGAATAGCAGATAGTCGATGACCAGAATATCCCAGCCAAATAGCATGGCATAAAAAATTGTACCGCCGATGATGATCGCCAGGGCAAACGTCGCGGCTAATGCAATGCGAGGCTGTTCCGTCGGCATAGCGGGGGAGAGCATCGCACCTGCACCCAATACCACCGCGCCAAACACAAATATCACAAATAGGGTCATGATGAGCCGTCACTTTGTAATCAAATAAACATGTAAATAGATAACAATCAGACACACTACGTAATAAGCCCTTCGGTTACACTGTGCTTATTTACTTAGCGTCCCTAAACAATAACGGTGTGTCTGCGGAAAATCCATACACAAGTTATCATGATATCCACGATACTGCGTATCAAACCGCTACAATGTGCAACAAAAAAGCCAGATGTATATGCATCCAGCTCTTGTTTCGGGATAGATTCTGAGTATTTTATTGCTTGCTATATTCTTTGCCGGGGCGCAGTTCTTTCTCGTAAGCATCATAGACCTTGTCGATGTGCATGCCCGCACGTTCATACAAACCAACGGCGTTGGTCAGGCTAGATGCATCAACACCGAGATCAACCTTTTTCTGACCCATATCCCAGAACATCTTGAAGCTATGACGCAGGAGGGCATCGCCTAACCCCTTTCGGCGATATTCGCGCATCACACCCAAGGTGTTCACATGCCCGCGATCCGGCGCATCCCATGATTCCAAACGACAGGCGGAGATTCCGGCGATTTTATCCCCATCCATAGCGAGAATTGTGGTTGCCGGGGTAATTTTCTGGTCTTTTTTTGCATAAGCCTCAAAACGGGCAAAGCCTTCTTCAAATGGTTCTTCAACATGCCCACGATGATCCTGAAACGAGTCTTTAATGGCACGATAAATCTCTCTGAGTGTAATATCTGGCTCTTCTGCGTGGGTGGTCATTCGAAGATTGTCAGGCGTTTGTGGTAAAGCAGGCGCTTCATCCATTTCGATCAGCATGGTATAAAATCCGCGATCCGTTGTTAGACCGAAATCTTCCAATAAGCGTTTCATCGCGTCTTTTTCACGCAAGACATCAACTTCGAGCATGACCCGCGCATCGTCCGGCACACGATCAAAAACCTGTCTGGCGCGTTCTTCTGACCAGTGCAACAGCCACGTACCAATCTGCTCAACATCATAGTTAGGATGAACCCTTAACCAGACGCTTGGGCGTACTGGAATAGCCCGCACGTCATAGACCTCACCATAAGCGATCATTTCGCCATCGCCATTAAAAATGGCACGGGTGGAGGTTTCTAAGTTGAAATTTTCTATCTCCCAGCCCATTTTAAAATCAACGATGTCATGAATATCGGCATCATGATAAGGACGGTCAACGGTGTTAAAAAGGTCAACAACAGCCTGTAAATCGTCCATCGTGCATGGTCGCACGGTGAATTGTGCATCAAGTTCAGATGTTTTCGCTTGCAATTCCATAAATGAGTTCTCCCTATCCGCGTAAGTCATTTCAGCATAATAGATTTTGCATAGGTTGTAAAGGGTCACAGGAGATCATTAAGAAATTTAGTGTATTTTAAGCATTGGTGAGGGTTGATCGATTTTGTGTAAAAGTTGTGAACATCGAGGCTTGCCAATAGGTATCGGCTTAACATATATGTGATTCTCGTGTATCATATCGCTCCTGTTTGGAACTAACTCCCTGAGCCTTTTTTGGAGCTTTTTTATGAGTAAAAAACGTAATTGGACACAGACCGCCATTTTTGCCTTTGGTATCAGCATGTCCGTATTAATGGCGGCATCACTTATTTTGCCCGCGTTACAACAAAATACGGTTCAGGCACCTGAGCAAGATGCGCTTGAACCCACAGCAACGCCCGCACCAGAATACCCGGATCCACTAACTGATTTCAGTGGTATTTCATTTGATGGATCGGTGTATCTACACCCAACTGGCATTTTTACTGTGCCTGTGCCTACTGGCTGGGAACCGACCCAACCGTTCAACACTGCCTCACAAGTACAGGCAAACATGAACAACCCCGATCAACTGAGTATCATCGAATCCTATATTCAAACACCCATTACCCCGATTACATCGTTGGAAGACCTGAGCGCGGTTTTTACATTTAACACGCTGGCGAGCAGTTGGGCACGCTACACCAATTGGGAAGAACTTTCGCGTGAGCTTGACGAAGAAAACAATCAACTGAAGATCGACTTCCGGTTGGCGCGTGGTAATCAGAATTTCTTCGCACAGCATGTCGCATGGTACGACGAGGACTTCGTCTATGTAACCCGCGTTGTTGCACCAGAAAATGCGACTGAATTGCTCTTTTACATGGTAGAAAACATGGCTGGCACAATTGAGGTTTTGCCACAATTCCGGGATACACCACTGGGCTTTAGTGGCTATTTTGATGATGCGAATGAGCAAATTATACGCTATCCACAAGCATGGCGAATTACCGATAGCGCACCCGGTCTGACCAGTATTGAAGGGGAAGAGGTTGCTGTCCGTGTTGAGGTTCAAGATGACCTGATCGCCGATGAAGATGCCGCCCGTGCTTATACCGAAGCATTACGCCCCGACGTGGCAATCGCCAGCGTAGAATCGGTGAGCCGTAATGGTGGCGAGGGCTTCTCTGTGGCATATAATTATCGTACGCCAGACGGTGCAGGACGAAGTGGGCTAGTCGTCTTGCTCAATGGTGAGGACGAGAAACTACATGTTGCCAATGCCGTTGTCGAAGCGACAAATGTTGACTTGAACGCTGATGAGATTGACCCCGCGTATACCGATGTGGTCAATGCATTGAATACTTTCTCGCTCCTGCGTGGGTTGAACTTATACGAGCCACCTGCACCGGAATTACCGCCTGTGATTGAGACAACACCGGAAGTTACCGTTGAACCGACTGAGGAAGCCGAAGTTACACCGGAAGCAACCGAAGAAAGTGTCAATGATGCTGAGACAACACCAGAAGCTGAAGACGCAGGGTAAGTCCTAATATATCAGTAAAAAACCAAGAGAATTAAAAACGGGTGGATATGACTGATGTGTATCCACCCGTTTTCGTATGTTTATGAAGTAGTGATCGTTTACTTCTTATTCGTCGTCCGGTGAACCTGTTAACCCATAAGGTGAGAGATCCATCCCCGGTTCATATTCCTTGCCATCCGGTAACACTGCCGCGATCAATCGTGCCCCTTCGACATTTGCGCCAGATAACGACGCGCCTTCAAGGTTTGCATCAGAAAGATTAGCTTCAACAAAACTTGTGTTGTCGAATGTTGCGTTGATCGCATGGATACCCCGCAGGTTAGCGCGTTGCATCTGGCATTCATTCGCCGTGACATGAGCGAAGTCCGCCTCGCGTAAGTTCGCACCTGTTAAGTTAGCATTCGTCAAGACGCTATGGGTAAAGCTCGCATCACGGGCGTTAATTCCCGTAATACCTGCGTCCTCAAAGTTACAATGCGCCAGGTTAGCGCCCTTAGCATTAATCCCACTGAGATTGGCACTGCTAAAATTGCTTGACGAGGCATTCACACCGCGCATATTCACGCCCTGTAAATTGGCGGTTGGTGCTGTGATATTCTCCAGATTTGCACCGTTCAAATTGACCCCCTGTGCCATGATATTGGTCATATTTGCGCGATGCAAATTCGCATCACGGAGGTTTGCACCTGCAATGGCGGCATCGGTTAAGTTTGCATCACTGAGGTTCGCACCCCGTAGATCAGCACCGGTCATGACGGCATTATTCAGGTCACGTCTGCTGAGATCCACTTCACGCAGGTCTTGCCCACTGAGATCGCTATTCGTGAGGTCTTCAGGTAGTCCGTCGTCTACATCTTCCAGATCAGTGAAAAATTCATCATTGTC
>DAOTXB010000339.1:0-15717 GCA_034435575.1 Anaerolineae bacterium | reverse complement strand
GGACTGAGCGAAGTTAGTGTACTTGGTCTTGCTGAAGATGGCGTAACCGTGACTGACGAAGTTGTGGACACCATCTCGATTGACCTGTTCTTCCAGCCGGTAACCCGTCCATATAACCCGGATGGTGAAGCTATTGGTGAAGCTATGGTCAGCTTCCTTGCTGATATCAATGTGGAAGCCAACCTCGCCAGTGCTGGTGACTGGTCAGCGTATCTGGATGCCCGCCGTAATGGTGAACTGCTCGGTCTGTATCAACTTGGTTGGACAGGCGACAATGGTGATCCCGATAACTTCCTCGGTTACTTCTATGCGCTGAACCCGCGCCCAACCGAAGGTTACTATGACAACGCTGAAGTTTCCTCACTGCTCTTAGAAGCCCGTTCCTTGGCAAGCCAGGACGAACGTGCGCCGATCTATCAGCAAGTTGAAGAAATTCAGAACGCAGAAACCGCCCGCATCTACATTGCTCACACCGGTGTGCCGCTGGCATTCCAGAGCCGTGTATCCGGGTATGTCACGAACCCGCTCGGTAATGAATTCTTCAAATTCGTATCCGTCGAGTAAATTGACACAATAACGCACTATGAACGGGATGGACTCTTACGGGTTCATCCCGTTTTTTCTGGTAACACACAATGACGCTAATCACATAAACTAACGACAAGCTACGATATCTATGGGCAAATTTTTATTCCGACGTATTCTCGAATCGATCCCGGTAGTTATCGGGGTATCTATACTGGTATTTTTGCTAGTACATTTTATTCCGGGCGATCCGGCAACTGCACTTTTGGGCGAACGTGCAACTGAAGAAAATGTCGCCGCCATCCGTGAGCGCCTCGGATTGGATAAACCACTCCCTGAACAATATTTCATCTGGGTAGGCAACATGATACAGGGTGACCTCGGTCAAACTGTGCGTGGTAACATCCCCGTTGCCAACGAAATTCGTTCGCGCTTTCCCGCTACATTAGAACTTGCATTGGTAGCCCTATTTCTAGCAACAATTCTCGGCGTGCCTATTGGTGTTTTCTCCGCTGTTAAGCGTAACTCATGGTTTGATACAGCGAGCATGCTAGGCGCATTATTTGGCGTTTCGATACCTATTTTCGTATTAGGTTTGTTGCTCATTTTCCTTGTCGGGGTGCAATTTGATCTATTGCCGTTTGTAGGGCGGCTAGACCCGACAATTCAGATAGAACGTACTACGGGCATGTATTTAATTGATGCGCCACTTTCCGGTAATTGGGAAGGGTTTATTGATGCGCTAAGACATATTATCTTACCTGCTATCACGCTGATGACGATTTCGTTGGCGGTTATTGCCCGCATTACGCGTTCTGCTATGTTAGAAGTATTGAATCAAGATTATATTCGTACTGCGCGCGCAAAAGGTTTACGAGAACGTTCTGTGATCCGTAGTCATGCTCTGCGTAATGCACTTTTGCCTGTCGTGACGATCATCGGTTTGCAGTTAGGGACATTGCTTTCTGGTGCGGTACTGACAGAGACAATTTTCTCCTGGCCCGGCATCGGCAAATGGTTATTTGACTCCATCGTGGCGCGGGATTATCCCATTGTGCAGTCAGTCACGCTCATGATTGCTATGATTTATGTAATGGTCAACCTTGGCGTTGACGTGCTTTACACGGTGTTCGACCCCAGAGTGAGGAATGGTTAAATTATGGCTTCAACAGCGAGTGTGAAACCAGCGACATTAACGCCGCAAGCAGAACTCAGCGGTCCGCGCTATTCATTCTGGAAGGATACCGCACAAAGACTATGGAAATCACCTAGTGCCCGCATTGGTGGCTTTCTGGTGATTTTCATTGTATTGACAAGCGTTGCCGTGCCACTATTTGACAATTATGAAGCACGTCGTGACCGTAATCTTGGCGCACGGTATGATGCACCGGATTGTATCATCGGAATTTTCAATGGTGAAAACGAAGATGGTTTTACCTGCGATTATCCATTTGGGGCAGATAAAAATGGACGGAGTATTTTCCGACGTGTAGGACACGGTATGTCTGTGTCATTAGTGGCGGGTTTGTTCTCCGTGACAATTGCGGTTTCTGTCGGCACGGTTATTGGGCTTGTGTCTGGTTATTTTGCTGGGTGGGTAGATAGTCTGGCGATGCGTACAATGGATGTCATACTTGCATTTCCGGCACTGTTGTTAGCGATTGCTTTGGTGACTGTTGCGGGACCCGGTTTACGGAACGGCATGATTGCGGTGGCGATCACGCAGATACCCATTTATGCGCGATTATCGCGCTCTATGGCAATTTCGATCCGTAATAGCGAATATGTGTTAGCGGCGAGAAGCGTCGGCGCGAACCACATAACAATTATCCGTAAACATGTGATGCCGAACAGTCTCGCACCGTTAATCGTACAGGCGACGCTAGGTTTAGGCACAGCAGTGGTAGAGACCGCGGCACTTGGTTTTCTTGGTCTGGGTCAACAACCGCCATATCCTGAGCTTGGTAAAATGCTCGCGGACAGTCAAGAATCATTGGCTTCCGGCAAATGGTGGGTCATGCTTTTCCCCGGCTTGGCGATCATCATCATGGTGCTTGGCTTTAACTTATTCGGTGATGGCTTACGTGATTCCCTTGATCCGCGTTTACGGGGTAGTGACTAACCCCCAGTGTCGGTGGCGTTGACTGCTTTACAGTTAAAGTGAAGATAGAGATGGGCGAATGCTGTTCGCCCGTTTTTGTGTCCGTTTACCAATCTTTTTCAACGTCGACCACATCGTATGAAATAACAATTTCTGCAACAACGGTGGCGAAGCGTGCTGTCCGTTGATAATTACCCTCGCCAACATCATGTGTGAGCACCTGTGCATGGTTGTCTTCGCTGTCCATTTTCACCGAAATCCATTGACTGCTACGCACACGTTTGAAGCGTAATGCAAATGCCTTTTCTTCTGGGGGATAACGGTATAGACATTCCACGACGATTTCGCTTCCCCACTTTTCGACTCGAATGTTAGTCAGTGTGATGTTGCCAGTGCGGATGTTGAGCATGTCAAAAATATTGGTTCGCATGATATTGCGTCTGCTCCTGTAATCACTATAGAAAAAGGGTGACTGTTGTTTTAGCCACCCTGAAGTAACGCTTATTTTCTTTTTATGGACTTTATCCCGGCACACTAAAGGGAATTTCGTAGGGCTGTTGCACAAAGTTGCCGTCTAATCCCACGACGACAAGGCGCAAGCGATATTGCCCTGGAACCAGTCCCGGAGGTCCCGCGAGGAATTCCAATGTGCCATTGACCACACTTTCGTAGTGCACCTCACCAATGGGAGTCCAATCAGGGAATTGCCCACCGATAATCTCCAAGCTGTAGAATTGTGCTTGCTGTGGTGTAAATTGCGCCGTCCCCAAAATCGGCACCTGTTCCGTGATGACCGCGCCGGGTTGGGGGGATGTAATGACCGCAGTGATGATGTTCGGTGCATACCCCCCTGCACTACCAGCAATGATTTCTGGCGAACAATCGATGGTTGGCAGATAGGCGTATCCGTTTGCGCGTGCATATTCTTCCGCTTCTGCCGCATCACTTTGGAAGGCAGGCGGGGCAATAAATAATTGCTCGGTAGCGCCCGGTGTCGTCTGTGCAAGCTCTACAGGCAAGCGACAATATAACGGCGGTGGTGGTGGGCGTTGCCCCGGTTGCACATTGAACACGATACCCGCCGAAAAGTTTGGATCGAGACGAAGCACGATACTACGATACACACCCGGCTCAACCTCCTGTACCAACGGTCCCGTTGATGGGAAGGGGTCAGGCGCATTATTTGGGGCGGGGTAGTTCAAATTGCCGTTACCATCCGGTACACCTGCGGGTGAATCCAGAAACCATTCATTGGCTGTCCCACCACAGCCTGTCGCTGGCTCACGCAGACGGCGGATATCACAAATTTGCCTCAATGAAACACCGGTGGGTGGTTGTAACTGGTCAGTTTGAAGTTGCCCATCAACAGCAAATTCATTCAACAACGACTGATCGTTATAGATCATGCTCATCACACTATTCCAGATGGGCGCGGCACCCGTTAAACCGGAACTGTTCACCATCGGGTCACCGTTATTGTTGCCCACCCAAACGCCGACGACCACATTGCGTGTATAACCCACTGTCCAGTTATCTTTGACATCGTCGGTTGTGCCTGTTTTGACGGATGATGTGATCCCCGGTGTGAGCAATTGACTGTTCGACCCCATCGCGGGTGTCCGCGCATTGTTGTCATTGAGCATGTCGCTGATGATAAACGAGATACGTGGGTCAAGTACTTGTGTGCCTAAGCCGGTTTGCGCGACGGTTTCGCCGGTTACATTACCGCCCGGACATCCACCTTCATATTCATAAATGATGTTGTCCTCATTATCAAGGACACACAAAATAGCATGAGAATCGACCAGTGATCCTTGATTAGCGAAGACCCCATAAGCACGGGTAAGTTCTAATGGGCTGATGTCTCCACCACCAAGCGTGAGCGATAACCCATAAAATGCGGCATCTGTGCCCAGGCTTTCTACGCCGAAGCGCGCCATAAAGTCCAGCAGGGTCGGCACACCGATCAATCGCAGAGCTTGCACTGCGGGAATGTTATAGCTATTTGCCAATGCCCGACGAATGGTCATAGGTCCATGGAAGGTACGATCATAATTGCGCGGAACATACGTTTCTTGTCCGGGAATACCGATGCTGATACGCGTATCCCATATGACATCACCCGGGGTCATGCCTAATTCCATCGCCGCCGCATAGGTAAAAGGTTTCATCGTGCTACCGGGTTGGCGTAATCCTGTGGTCACGTTAAAGCGCCCGTCGATAGTCTGACTGTTGTAATCAATACTACCGACCATAGCTAAAATTTCGCCCGTGGTGGGGTTGATAGCGGTCACTGCCGCGTTGCTAACATTGTTCGCGCCAAGTGTTGCAACCTGTTGTGCCGCGACTTGACGAATTTGCTCATCCAAACGGGTATCTACGGTGGTATAAACCTGCAACCCGCCCTGCGAAATCTGTTCAGGGCTATACCCCAGTTCACTCATTAATTCTTCAAGCTCATCCTGTGCATAGACCGTGAAGTGCGGTGAGCGTAATGGCACATCCTGTGGGTTAAAAATCAAACCGTCACGCAATGCCTCGTCGCGTTCTGCGCTGGTGATGAATTGTTCTTCTACCATTTCACCGAGCACGTCTCGCCAGCGTCGTTCTACTGCCACCTGAATCTGGGGGTCAGGGCTGAGTGGGTCAAGCTCAGACGGTGCCTGTGGCAAGCCTGCCAGTAGTGCCGCTTCACCTAGCGTCAGTTCATTGACAGTTTTGCCGAAAAACACCTGTGCCGCCGCTTCTGCACCATACGCGAGGTTGCCATAATAGATTTCGTTCAGGTACATCTCAAGGATTTCGTCTTTACTCAAGCGTTGCGTCAGCGCGATTGCCAGCATAATTTCCTCAGCTTTACGCTGTGCGCTACGTTCTGCGCGGTACTCGAAATCGAACAATACATTACGCACCAACTGTTGCGTGATGGTACTCCCACCGGCGGTATCGTCGGAACTCGCACCAACAAATTGCAAGAATGCGACTGTTGTTGCGGGAATGTCGATGCCGATGTTGCGATAGAACGAGTCATCTTCAATGGCAATCGTGGCGTTGATGAGATGTTCTGGCATGTTTTCTAGGCTAACGTTGGTACGGCGTCCTTCACCAAAGACCTCATACAGTTGCACACCGTTGCGGTCATAGAGGAAGGTTGATTGGAAGTTTGCATAATCTTCAATCGGGTCAATCGCTTCGTTGAGCAAATCCCCCACACGTCCATAAGCGAACACACCTGCCACGCCTGTTACGAGCGTTAGCCCGCCACAAAATGTCACCAATATCCCGATAAAAATCGCCATGCAACCGGGGTTAAAACGTCGTTTACGTCGTTTGGGCAATTTGCGCGGTTGTCCGTTGCGTTTTTGTCCGGCGGACGGTACAGGGGGTGGTGTGTTACGTTGTGCAACAGGGTTAGACTGTGCAGGTTGTTCGACAGGGCGGCTATAACGCACGGCATCCTGTGGGGTTACACGCGGGTTTTCTACCGTCATACCTGCTCCGGGTTGTTGCTCCTTCATAAAATCTGGGTTTGGGTCTAAGCCACCACTACCGGGCAGGGTCATATCCGCGTGACGATCAGGCGAGGGGACTTTCTGGTTAGGCATGGTGACGAATTTGTTCGGTAACGGATCTTTCCTTTGAGGTGTGTTATCCGTCTTGGGCAACCGGAACGGTACATCATCGTCCGTGTATTCAGCACTACTATCTTCGCCCTCTACATAAGGGATGTCACCAGTTTGCAAGCTATGGGGCACGGTGGCTTCCATGCCGTTATCATCCTCTTCCATTTGCTCTAAAGGCGGGTCAGAGGCGTGTAAAGCGGCAATATCTTCTGTACTTTCGACTGTACCACTGTGTACATTTTGGGGCACAGTTGCACTCATCCCAAACGGATCATCTGGTATGATAATATCTTCTGTATCTTCTTTGTGGATGCTGTTTTCTGCGTTTTCCGTTTTCGGCAGTTTAAACGGCACATCATCGTCATAATCCGGCATATCATCCGGTGAATTATTGAAATCTTTATCGTCTGGCATACGATTCTCCACTGAACACGGTTTGTGTCTGCTAACATTTTACTCGGGGTAAGCAGATATATCACAATAAAATTTGAATAATAATAAGTGATGTAGATAATGACTTGCCCCTAATGCCTATTGTATATCAAGTCGGCGATAACTATCTATTGATTGTCCGCCTCTAACCTGACGGAAAGCGTACGCTTTAGCCTCGACTTGAAAAACATGCAGTTTCGCGCTATCGTTACGCGCTTGTCAACATAGTAGCCTAAAGCATAAAGGACGGTGGTCACGTGGGTGATGTTCTCACTCCAGACGATGCAGTGACACGGCGCGAAACCTTGCGTATAGAAGAAAAGACGCTGGTTTTCACCAATGGACATTTTGATTTACTGCATATCGGACATTTAGATTATCTGGAAAAAGCGCGGGCGCTTGGCGATGCTCTGTTTGTAGGGATTAATGGCGACCCGGGTACAGCACGATTAAAAGGCGATGGGCGACCCGTTGTACCGGCGACGGAACGTGCCCGCTTGCTGGCGGCACTTTTACCTGTCAGCGGGGTTATCATTTTTGAAGACGACACCGCCCATGCATTGATTGATCGGCTTCGTCCAGAAATTTATGTTAAAGGGGGCGACTATGCCAACAAACCGCTTCCAGAACGGGCATTGGTCGAAGGGTATGGCGGAAAAGTATCCTTGATTGACTATTTGCCCGATCATAGCACATCAGCATTAATCGCAAAGATTAAGGCGTTACCTGAATAAGCTGATTATCATCAGTGACACGTTGAATTTCCTTTCACTTTTCCCAATGGACACTAGCGACATAGATTATGACCAGCGACGACATGCCTGCCAATGAGAGTGATTCTTTAGTGGATATAAAACAAGCGCAGGACGACGAACAGGCACAAACGAATGCCGGCGTTGCCCGCGCAACCGGTGTTGTCGCTCTGGGAAATATTGCCAGCCGTATACTCGGGTTAGTACGCGAGATCGTCATCGCAAATCTATTTGGTGCATCAGCGGCGGTAGAAGCCTTCAATGTCGCGATTCTCGTCCCTAAGAATCTTTATGATCTGCTCATTGGTGGGCATGTTAATGGTGCGATTATCCCCGTACTGAGCGAAGTTGCTGAGGTTAAGGGCAGGGCAGAATTATGGCGCTTGGTGTCCGTACTGCTCAGTCTAATCACGGTTATTTTATCGATACTTGTGCTTTTGTTGGAAATCGGTGCGCCACTGGTCGTTGGCGTGATTGGTGCGGGCTTTGATGACTACACAGCAAATCTCGCGGTTGATCTTTTACGATTAACCTCACCTGCATTGATCTTTATGGGCATGTTCGCGATTGTTAGCGGCACACTCTATGCCCTCAACATCTTTTTGTGGCCCGCTTTCGCTACAGCGATGTTTAATGCCGCCATTGTCATTATTGCGCTGGTCTTTGCGCCAGTCCCCCGTTTTATGGTGAGTATGGAAACACTCACCCCACAATGGATCGTCACACGTCCAGATAGTGGGATTGCGGTGGTCGCCTTCGGTTGGCTGATTGGTTCTATTGCTTATCTGATATTGCAGATGCCCGGTTTGCGTGGGGCAAAATTACGTTTTACGCTAACCTGGAAGCATCCAGCATTACGGACGATTGCACTACTGTATATTCCCGTGCTATTTTCTCTGGTGCTAGACACGCTGGTTGTACGCCTATTCAGCTATAATCTTGCCAGTCGATCAGAAATTGAAGGCGCAATCGGGATTATGAACTGGGGTACAACGCTGATTCAGTTTCCACAGGGGTTGGTCGCTACGGCAATTAGTATTGCGATTTTACCAACACTGTCGCGGCAGGCGGCAACAATCGCCAAAATAGCACCGGATGATAAGACAATTCCACAGGATCAAAATCGTGCATTTAGAGAAACCCTCGGGTTAGGGTTACGCTTGTCGGGCGCGTTAATTATTCCAGCAACCATAGGGCTATATGTACTGGCAACACCAATCATCGCACTGATCTTTGAGCATGGCGCGTTTGATGCACAGGCAACCGCTGTGACAACCGATGTCTTACGGTTGTATCTGTTCGGACTGCCGTTCGCGGCGATTGATCTCCTGCTGGTTTATGCCTTTTATGCGCGGCAGGATACGCTCACACCAGCGTTGATCGGATTATTTAGCTTGACGATTTATATGATTGTCGCCATCGTATTATTCCCGTCAATCGGTCTACTCAGTCTGATGGTAGCGGATAGTGTCAAACATCTGGTGCATACAATCGTTAGTGCCTACATCCTAAATCGACGTGTGAATGGATTAGTCGATCAGCGTTTTTTTTCAACGATTATTAAAACATTTGGCGCGTCACTCATAATGGGCGCGGTAGCATTTGTCGCATTACAAGTCCTTGGTGATGTCTTTAGCGGAGAATCATTACTCAATGAGATTTTGCTCGTCGGTCTTTGCAGTAGTATAAGCGTTATGGTATTCTTAATGTTGGTAGGTGTTCTTCGCATAGAGGAATGGCGTTGGTTGTTAGGGGGACTTATTCGGGATCGTCTCAGAGGATAAACCGAAACTTTTCCACTTTTTTAATTGTTTTCTTGAAAAATTAGTCATTCTGTAATTTTCTGCTTATTTACCTATGCTAACATCCTACTATACTATCTATATTTTGAATATTCATAGTTACGGAATATGACGAAAATACTGTTCAAAAGCATTCTTTTTTGTCTATTGTTCGCGGGTTGTGGCAACATCGCATCGGACACAAGCAACAATGATGTGGAGGTTTCTGACGTAGCAAGAACAGAAATTTCAGAAACACATTTTGAATTTACTGTTGACTCAGTCGATGTCAGCATTGATAGTCCAGAAAGCTGGTCTGTGAACGCAACTCAATACGGTGTTGTGTTGACGGAGCGCATTCGTTCTATTGCGACTGAAGGTCAACTAGACGGTATTCTTCTGCATATCTTTGTAGACCCATTAGAAAATGTCACGCTTTCCACAAATAACCGCCAAAATAACCTTGCCCTCAATGCATTTAATCAGATCGTAATTGATTCCTCGTATATTGGTGATGCACTGACTAGTGCGCCAGAACCGTTCCAGTGGCAAACATTGGACGCGGCTTATTACTTGCTAGCCAATGGTGACGGCAATGTATCCATTGTACTCGGTGTGATTGCGCCGGAGACTAACCGTCTGGTGACAATAGTCATTAGTGCGCCTTTTGAACAATCATCACGGATACGTGCATCATTGCCAGAGTTATTGACATCATTGACGGTTAACGATGTGACATTAGGGACGACATCACTCGATAGGCTACCAGAAACTTTAGAATTCCCTGTGCCTGCCTTCTAATTAATCATCCTGACCAGATTTCTGCGCTACAATAGTTGCTAATAAACTTGTTTATCTCTCAACACTGGGGGATAAGCGCGTTACATGCTTTGGATAATCCCAGAGTAAAATCAGCAATGTCCGATGATACGCGATAGCTTGAATCGGAAAAGTCGCGCTAGCAAAAGCGGCATCGACCCTTACAATGGGTCACGCTATAAGAATTGCTGATGCGCGTAATATCGCAATAGCAGTTGTGGATAAATATGAAAGTGGTGGATAGTTCCTAAAAGGGCACGTATGACAGCAATACCCGCACCGAATAATTCACATCCTGAACCGTATACCAATCAAGGGATTAGCCCCTGGTTTATAAGATTGCCATTATTGATGATTCTGGGTGGCTTTTTACTCGTTATCATTTTGTTGGCGACACTCATCGCGTTTCAGGTGCAATATGATGGAAAAATCGCGCCGGGCGTTTCTGCTTATGGCGTAGATTTGGGTGGATTGACCCGAGATCAGGCGATCAATTCGCTCTCTACCCAATTTACCTATGCAGATGACACCGTCTTCACTTTTAGTGAGGGCGACCAAACATGGCAATTAACCGCCGCGGAACTTGGTGTATCTTTTGATGTTGTGGCAACCGTTAATGAAGCAGAAGCAGTGGCGAATAATGATGGCGTACCTGGTTTGATTGATCGGGCAGGCGCATGGTTTAACGGGGAGACAATTGCCCCGGTTATCCGTTACGATCAAGGTGTGGCGCTGACACGCTTAAACCAGATTGCTACTTCGCTCAATCAACCCGCCCAGGACGCGACACTCGCACTCATTGGCACCGAGATCATCACAACGCCATCACAGATTGGGCGAGAAGTTGATGTTGCCTCGACATTAATTCAACTGGATAACACCATTATGTCAATGGGCGCTGGTGAAGAGATTCCACTTGTGCTTTACGAAGCCGCCCCGGTTGTCTGGAACACCGATGTTGCCGTGAATCAGCTACAAGCGGCGCTTTCTGCTCCTGTGGAATTGATTGCGGTGGATGTCAACGGGGAACGTATGGGACCATGGACGGCGACGGTTGACCAGATTGCCAGCATCTTAGATGTAAATCTGGTGGATAATGGCGATGGGTCGCGTACTTATGCGGTCAATGTGGACGTTTCTACATTTGAAGCATTTTTACAGGACATTGCACCGGGGTTGGTTACCTTACCACAAAATGGGCGCTTTAACTTCGATGATGCGACGGGGCAATTACAGGTGATCCGTCCTGCGGTGGACGGGCGTGAACTGAATATACAAGAGACTCTAACCCGTTTAGAAGACGCGATCTTTCGTTATGACAGCCGGATAGTCCCAATGGCGTTTGATTTTGTGCAACCAGATTATCACAATAATATCACTGCCGCTGAATTGGGCATTACACAACTCATCGCAGAATCAACCACATACTATACCGGATCTCCTGTAAACCGTATCCACAACATCACTGAGGGTGTCTCGCGCTATGATGGCTTGATTATTGGTCCCGGCGAAGAATTCTCCTTTAACTACTGGTTGGGTGATATGAGTGAAGAAGCCGGCTTTGTACAGAGCCTTGTCATTCAAGGTGAGCGTACCGTCGATGGTATCGGCGGTGGCATTTGTCAGGTGAGTACGACGATTTTCCGTGCGGCGTTTTTCGGCGGTTTCCGCATCATTGAGCGTAACACCCACGCATATCGTGTCGGCTATTACGAACTCAACGCGCCTCCGGGCTTGGATGCGGCAATCTGGACACCAGATCGTGATTTCCGCTTCCAGAACGATACGGAACACCATCTGTTGATCGAAGCGTCGATTTATCCGGCGGAGAGCGCTGTACAGTTTCGCCTATATAGCACAAACCCTGGTCGACAGGTTGTGATCGAAGATCCGATTGTACGCAATCCCGAACCTGCACCACAGACGATATATACCGTTAATCGTAACCTGCAACCGGGCGAAGTGCGTCAGCTAGAATGGGCGGTAGAAGGTGCAGATGTAACCGTATATCGTCAGATTCTGGACAATGAAGGTAACCTGATTAGTGAGGATAATATCTTCACACATTATGTGCCCTGGGGTGCATTATATGAGGTGCCTAGCGGAGATTCTCGCGCTTCGAGTTGATAAAGCGCTAAAGATTAAAGTGCAACAGTGCAGGACACGCTATAAAAACGTGTCCTGTTTTTATGTATAGGTGGTTTAAGATGTGTTGTTGACTTCTTCTTCTGGCGCACGATAGGGCAGTGAACTATGGTAGAATGCCAGGGCAAAACCGTAGTATTGATCGGCGCTTTCCTCTTCGTCTACGAAGTCTTCGATGAGCGCTAATAGCCGCTCATGAAAGTATGTGGCACGCTCTTTTGACATCCTGACCATACCACGTCGGAGCAGAATCGCCTCCGGGTCGGGTGAGGTTTTGGTAAGGTCAATCATCCCATCCTGAGCACTATGGCGGATGTCGCGCTGAGTGTTTTCCAGCACCGTTTCCATCACCACTTCTAAACCCTTGCTCGATTCATCACCGGGGTTTATGGTCAGTAAAGCACGATCAACTGTAAACATCCGCGCCGCGATCTGATAATATTTTTCCTCGACTGCACCGGATAAGTTACGCGTTTCCACCACGCGAATAATTCCATGTTTTTCTAGCATATTCATGTGATAATACAGGCGCGTAAATGGGACATCGAGTTCTTTAGCGATTTCATGCACTGTGCGTGGGTCATGAGAAATCGTGCGAACGATGCGTGCGCGCATCGGGTCAAAATACACTTTTAAAGTTTCAAGATCGCTAATAAGCCGTTCTGCATCTGGCTCAATACGTGTCTCTGATTTTTCGGATTGTGTCATCTGTCTACTTTCTAAATGATCGGGGAATATTGTCAATAATTCCAGTGATTTTAACATAGCTATGCAAATCAGAGAAACAGCGTTAGAAATGTATTCTATTGTTGTGGATTGAGGGACTATGGACTTCAGAGTAATTATGTTTTTCGTAAGCGCGTTCGTTGCCTATGGGATGATCGTACAACCGCTTCTTGTTGGTGTGATGTTGACCGTCGGGCTATTGAGCTATAGTTGGACACAGCGCACCCACTTGGATATAAAGATGGATAACGAGATAACATCAGATGGCTACCGTGATGTTGCGATTCCGATTGATCGCCTGTTAGGCATGCGAAGTGTATTTGCTTTATCACTCGGATTGTTCATACTGCCCATTCCAATTTACTTCATGTTTTATGACTCCACTCAATTCAGCGACACATTTCTGCGCTGGCAGACACTTATTCTGGCGTTTCCTGCGGTCATCTTTTTCATTGCGATGCATGAGCTAACACACGCGCTCGGCTGGATGGTCTTCGGGCGTTTATCGTGGTCTACGATAAGTTTCGGGATTGATCGCAAAACATTCAGTCCATACGCGCATGCCAATATGCCCATGCCTGCGCGTGCTTATCGTATTGGTGCGGCTTTGCCTTCGATCACGACGGGTCTGTTGCCTATATGTTGGGGACTGTTCACTGGTAACGGCGCAATTACGGTACTTGGTGCCTTCTTGCTTTCTGCCGCTGTTGGTGATTTCGTTGTGCTCTGGATAATCCGTCATGTACCTGCTGATGCACTGGTACGCGATCATCCTGAAAAAGCGGGTTGTCTGGTCAAAATAGAATAGTCGGTGAACATCGGGCATCATACAATCGATTCAGGGTACAATTCATCCTGAATTTTGTGCTACTTACAGTCATTTGGAGACTCTATATGTTACTTGAAAATAAGGTTGCTTTAATCACAGGTGCGGCGGCAGGCATTGGACGTGCGAGCGCGTTACGATTGGCGGGTGAAGGCGCTAAGGTGGCATTGTCTGATGTCAACCTGGAAGGCGTGGAAGAAACGGCTCATATGGTCAAAACACAGACCGGAAGCGAGGCGATTGCCGTTAAATGTGATGTGAGCAACACTGAACAGGTCGAAAACTTTGTGAACGAGACGATCAAGGCATTTGGCGCGTTGCACATCGGTTTGAATAATGCGGGTGTGGGCGGGATGATGCTTAATGTCGATAAGGTTGAAGAAGACACCTACAACTTGGTGATGGATGTCAACGTGAAGGGTGTTTGGTTGTGCATGAAGTACGAAATCCCGCATATTATTCAGGCAGGTGGCGGGGCAATTGTCAACATTGCGTCTATCGCCGGGTTGCTCGGCTTTCGGGGTAATGCCATCTATTCTGCCAGTAAACACGCGGTTGTCGGCATGACCAAATCCGTGGCGCTGGAATATGCCCGGCTTGGCATGCGCGTTAATGCGGTGTGTCCGGGATTTACCGAAACCGCGATGGTGACGGATATGGTGACGGAAGTACCTCGTATGGAACAGGCGGTGAATAATGCGTCGCCGATGCGCCGTCTTGGTCATGTGGATGAAATCGCGGATGCGGTACTCTACCTTGCGTCGGATATGTCCTCCTTTGTCAACGGGCAAGCACTTGCGATTGACGGTGGTACATCCTCTATGTAGTGTGTTTTCGGTCATTTTCTATGCAATCCGCACAGTAGAAATTGGTAGGGATGACAATAGCCTCGTCCGTTAACTTTGCTACAATGCGATGATGTTTGATCGATAAGCGAGCTGACGGAGTTTGTGATGGGTACGTTTTATGTTGATGGGCACTATGTTTCTGCAGAAAATGCCACATTACCGGTAACCGATTTGTCTGTGCTACGTGGATATGGTGCATTCGACTTTATGCGAACCTATAACGGGATACCGTTTGAGGTCGATGCCCATATTCAGCGTTTGTTCAACACCGCTGAGTTGCTTATGCTGGATATGCACTGGACAGCCGAGGAAATCACTGACATTGTCTACGAGACACTTCGCCGTAACGATTACCCTGAGTCTACGGTGCGCGTTGTTGTGACAGGAGGCACTGCGCCGAGTCGCATTGTTCCGGTAGGGAACTCGCGCTTGATCGTGATGGTTGAACCGGTTACGGAGCTTCCTCCGCATCAATTTGCAGAAGGGGTGAAGCTCATCACCGTGAAACACAATCGCTTTGCACCTGCGGCGAAGAGCATCAACTACATCCCTGCGATCCTTGCTTTGAAGCAGGCACAAGCGCAGAACGCTGTCGATGCGCTGTTTCTCAATGATGACGATGTTGTGCTTGAGGGTACGACCAACAACCTGTTCATCTTCGTTGGTGATACTCTCGTTACGCATGCGCCGGAAGCGATCCTACCGGGTATTACGCGCCGTGTGGTGATGGAGCTAGCCGATGGCGTGTTCGACATTGTAGAGCGCGATTTCACCTTACACGACCTGTACAGCGCTGATGAAGCCTTCCTGACATCGAGCATCAAGGAAGTGTTGCCTGTCCGTCAGGTGAACGACATGGTGATTGGTAATGGTGTGCCCGGTGCAAACACGCGTCGGTTGATGGCGTTGTTCGCGGCACGTGCTGGTATTCCTGTTCGGGCATGAGCAACCACGTTCGTTGTCGCCGCCGCCGGATGATAAAAATCGGCGGGAAGGCAAGTATTGAGGGGAAAAGATGGCGGGAACGGCGGGAAGTTAGCTGTTTTTGTTGCCATTCTTCGCCGGAGACTGAACCCTTCCGGCATTAAAACCAACCCCTAACGGGCTAGTAAGTCGGCGATTCCCTACGTTTTGATAAA
>DAOTXB010000338.1:0-1910 GCA_034435575.1 Anaerolineae bacterium | reverse complement strand
TAATCCCGCACCATCCAACCCGTCTTGATAACCCTTTAGACGATAGGCGGTGAAGGCGAGGTGGGCAGGTGGTAGAATCAAGCCAATGTGTTGATGACCGTAGTCAACAAAATGCTCAACAGCAAGGCGTAAACCAGTCTGTGAATCAACATCGATATAGTGAAAGTCAGAAGTTTCTCCCGGTGCAGATCGTCCAGAAACGACGAACGGGATGTTGTTGCTACTCAGATAGGCAATACGTGGATCATCACGGTAGGTGCGGGCGACGATTAAACCATCGACACGGTTACCTCCGGCAATGCGTCGGTAAGCATCCATTTCATCATGCGATGGCAATTGCGCGCTAATCAATAAATCGTAGCGATGCAGAGATGCTGTGTGGGCAATACCTTTGATGAGGATATTGAAGAAATCATCTTCGGCGCTTTCAATATTCATCGGCGCGATAATGCCGATTGTATTGGTACGCCGGTCGCGCAGTTGACGCGCAATGAGGTTGGGCTGATAACCCATATCGTCCGCGATTGTGACGATGCGTTTGCGGGTGCCTTCATTGACATCATCAAAGCCACCTAATGCCCGCGAAACGGTTGTTATGGAATAACCTGATTTTTCAGCAATATCTTTTAATGTCACACGCATAACACGCTTTAAATATCATAAGTAGAACACAAACTATTCAGGGTGTCTCATCACATAACTAATCAAAAAATGGTGATGAGCCGATTTAAATTTATGACACCTTCATGCATCCGAAACCTTTCGGATTACCATAAATATTATCCCAAAACCTTTCGGATGTCAAAAACCAACGTATACAACACGCATTGTAGTATTCATTTGCCAACACATAAGCCTCTGTTAATCATTCGCCCATATGATACACGTAGACTGAATCATGTCAGACATCTGCACAGGATACATACACCATGCGTTTACGATTTTTCATGCTCATAGCGCTTGCGCTCTTCACGGTAACAGTGGTCGCTCAGACGGATAATCCACCAGACCTATGGGCTTTCGACGAGCAATGTATCGGTGAGCGAATCGCTTCACCTCCGAATTGGACGTTCGACGGCGCGGTCTTGCTCACCGGGCAATATGGTATCCACGCGATTGATGACACTATTACAACACCCTATGTGGTGGCATTTTTGAGTGATGTGGTGCCGGGGGGCAGTTTATCCGCAGATGGTTTATGGTATGCTAGCCTACGCGGGGCACCCAACCGCCAAACCGCTAGTCCAAATGTATGGGATGTGTTTCAATTACGTCTCTATAGCTTGACCGCACAACGGAATGATTTATTTGAGACACTCGTGCAGTCCTATAATTATGGCTTAAGTACAGAAGATCACACCCAATTACATTGGCTAGATACCACCACCCTACTCTATGACTCTTCAGAAGTTGTGGACGAAGCTGTGGAAATTATGCCGATGACCTATAATCTTGACACAGACGAAACCGTTCTCTGGGAGTCATCGGTGAATCCTTTTGCGAATGCTACCGGATTTTTCCCATCGGCAAATTGGGAACGTGCAATTTTCAACGCGTCCGAATCGCCGTTTGATCCCGCACAATGGCAAATACTTGATATTGAGACGGGTGATGTGATCGCGGAGCCAGATTTAGCCGACTTTATTGAGCCTGTATGGTCAGCGGATGCATCACAATTTGTCGCGGAGATTGAGCAAGAAACCGCGGATGATTTTGTGTATACGCTGGCACTCTTCAACGCAGACGGCACCCTGCAAGAACGCCTCATCACATTTGATGCCGGCGAACGGGTACGTGCGTCCTTTGATACCAATGTGCATCATGTTCGCTGGTCATCGGATGGACGGTATCTGGCATTCATCACATCTACTGTGAGCTTTCCGACCAGTATCACGCTGTATGTTGCCGAT
>DAOTXB010000337.1:0-1865 GCA_034435575.1 Anaerolineae bacterium | reverse complement strand
GATAAGCCAGATAATATTGAACTTATCTCTGATATTGTAGATGCGCTCGGCTATGATGTGATCAAAGCTTTTGACGGTCCACAGGCGCTAGCAATCGTCAAAACTGAACCACCTGATCTCATTCTGCTCGATGTTAATATGCCGGGCATGAGTGGATTTGAAGTCGTGAGTCATTTGAAAGCAGATTCTGAGACTGCCCAGATTCCTATCATTTTGCTTACGGCATTGTCTGATGTGAAGCATCGCGTAGAGGGTCTTGGGCTTGGCGCAGAAGATTACATTACGAAGCCGTTTAGCGCTCGCGAATTGGCGGCACGGATTGAAACACGCTTACGTGCAAAAACTGAAAATGACGGTCTACGTGAAGCACAAAAAGTGATTCGAGCGACATTTGAGCGATTTGTGTCGTCTAATGTGGTTGATCAACTTTTAAAAGACCCCACCACCATAAAACTGGGCGGCAGGATGCAAGAAATCACCGTGTTCTTTGCAGATTTGCAGAATTTCACAACGACTTCAGAACAAACTGAACCAGAAAAATTGCTGAATGTACTCAATAAGTATCATGAATTGATCGTCCAGATAATTATGGATAATTCTGGAACGGTTGATAAATTTATCGGAGATGCTGTTATGGCGCTTTATAATACGCCACTAGAAATTGATAATCATCCCTTAAGGGCTGTACAATCAGCATATCAGATTCGACAGGCGATGGCGGAGTTTCATAAACAATTTGAACCAGAATTCCGCATGGATGTGAATATCGGGATTCATAGCGGAACCGCGGTTGTCGGTAATGTCGGTGCGCCACAGATTATGGATTTCACCGCAGTTGGGGATACGGTGAACGTTGCCGCCCGTCTGGAAAGCATGAGCAACGATGGTCAAATTCTTATCAGTGAAGCAACTTATCTAATGATCCAAGATCATGTGACTGTTCGTGAGCTGGGTAAGGTCACGTTTAAGGGGCGCACTGTTCCCGTGATGACCTACGAAGTGGTGGACGTATTCGCGTGACAGAGGATGCCCTTCGATCTGAGATTTGCCGTATTGGTCAGTTAATGTACCAAAATGGGTATATTGATGGTAGTAGTGGCAACATTAGCGCACGTATAGATGCAAATCGTATTTTGACCACAGCGAGTGGTTTGGCAAAAGGCTTTATGTCACTAGATCAGCTTATCGTCGTTAATCTGAACGGTGAGCGTATTGACAAAATAACCCCCGAAAACGCACATCTTAAACCGACTTCTGAATTGGCGATGCATCTCGAATGTTATCGTCGCCGTTCTGATGTGCATGGTGTGGTTCATGCCCATCCACCGGTTGCTGTGGCGTTAACACTCATCGGCTACGATTTTGAACGCTGTATCATTCCAGAGATGGTTGTTTTGCTGGGGACTATTCCTACTGCACCATATAGTACACCTGCTAGTGTGGAAAATCGCGATGCTATTCATCACCTGATTCGTCATCATGATACCATTTTGTTGTCGCATCATGGGTCGTTGACGGTTGCCTCAACGGTGAATGAGGCTTACATGCGTCTTGAGACTTTAGAACATGGTGCGAAGATTTTGCATCTAGCGGAGCAAACAGGGCGGGATGTGGCGATACTTTCTCCGCAGCAAGTCGAAAAGTTGATACAGATGCGTGAGCGTTTGGGCTTGTTGCATGAAGGCGATCAAGAGCGTATTTTACGGGGTGCGAAAATTGTCTGAAATTTATCAAAAACGCCAAATTTGACGCTTGACTTCATGTGATCACATTGGTAAACTGTTGCAAGTCAGTTGGCCCCATCGTCTAGTGGCCTAGGATGCCACCCTTTCAAGGTGGAGACACGGGTTCGAGTCCCGTTGGGG
>DAOTXB010000336.1:0-1643 GCA_034435575.1 Anaerolineae bacterium | reverse complement strand
GAGGGGGTACGCCTCGTCAATGCTGCACGCGGTATTTTGATCGACGATTGGGCACTCGCCGCCGCGCTCAAATCGGGCAAAGTCGCCGGTGCTGCGCTGGATGTTTATAATACGGAACCGCCTCCAGAAGATCATCCACTCATTGGGTTAGACAATGTGATCGATACGCCACATCTCGCTGCCAGCACAGTCGATGCACAGGTTACGGTTGCTCTCAAAGCCGCCGAATTGATTATTGATTTATTGCAAAATGGCAACTACGCCAATGTGGTTAATCAAGATGTGTTAAAGGGATAGGGGACAAACGACTTGTTATATGTCGGGGAGGTGTCTCAGACCCTCCCCGCAGGTTGATGCCATAGACGCGCCGCTAATTGCCTACTGAATTCGACAAAAAGGCGCTATAGCCCGCGTCTGGGTCGTTGCGTACAACCAGCGTCCGTTGACCGCCGACATGAGTCACGCCTGCCATTTTATACGATTTTGCAGGACGGCCTTCGCTATCGAGGCGATTTGTCCAATAAACATAATCCCCCCGTTGCCAGATATAAATCACCGGAATTTCATCCACGATGATTTCCATATGACGGTTATCGAAATCGCCAAAGCGTGGTGGGTCGTACCACGGAATCCATGCGCCTTTGGTGCTATCAGTTTTGAGCGAGGCAGCGCTCTGCCCCAAAACTTCTTTCGCATCCCGTGCTGATTCGCGGTTCACGAAGCGGATATTCTTATCAGTGGTGTTGAAGATAGATGTAATTTCAGTTACAGGCATAGAACTCCTCACAGCTTTTTGACTATCGGAGACCGCATTGACGGCTGCCGACGTGCCTTCACCCAGTAATTGAACGGACTTGGCAACACCTTTGCCAAGCGTCGAGACCACCTGCCATAAGGTGATCGCATCGTCATTCTTGTTATTATTGTCGTCGCTCATGATCTTTAATTGTCCGACTTTTCTTTCGATTATAACATATGATAGGAAGACTTCAGTTATTTCCCATACCGTGTTATCCATTTATACGCGGATTGCATTTTGAAGGTTGCAACCCTTAGCCCTAGTGTAAAGAAAATTGCATTAAAATTGCATTATTTCCCCTATTTGTTGATAGATTCGCTATACTGTGAAAGACGCTAGCAATATGGGGACACATTCTATGAATCGCAATGGCTGGGGGCTGTGGGATGATCGTGGATTCCTACTCTTTCCTGATCCACAAACATTACACCAAGCAAGCGATTATCTGCTGACCGAGACAATCGACCAACTCGAAGTTACCGCACATACGCTACCTGATAAGATTGAAGGCCGCAAAGTGCGTGTGATGCTCGATAGCCTACCCTTATTTGATTTGACACCATTAGAACACGCGCCCGAAAGTAGTATCGCACGCGCTTTTCAAATATATAGTTACTTTGCCAGTGCGTATATCCATGCACCCGATGCACCCTCGGCTCATCGTTTGCCCCAGCAAATTGCCGTGCCGTTGGTCAACTTATCAGAGATGGTTGCCCGCCCACCGATTATGGCTTATGCGGATTATAATCTTGCCAATTGGGTACGACTTGATCCCAAAAAACCCATCGTGGTCGAAAATATGCGCTTACTGCAAAAGTTTACCCATCTGCCCGATTCTGCGTGG
>DAOTXB010000335.1:0-2166 GCA_034435575.1 Anaerolineae bacterium | reverse complement strand
TCAACATGATGCTGATGTGAGTATCGGCGCAAAAACACTCAGTGGGTTAGGTTACAAAGGGCATATTTTCTGGGATACAGAGCTTTTTATTCTGCCACCGCTGACATTCACACAACCACAAATTGCACGTAACCTGTTGACCTATCGCTATAACCGCATCTCAGGCGCTCGAGAAAAAGCCCTTGAGTATGGCTTCAATGGGGCACTCTTCCCGTGGGAAAGTACCGATACTGGTAAGGAAACCACACCAAAATGGTCTGATCCGCAACCGGATGGAACGCGCATTCGCATCTGGACAGGCGAAACTGAACAGCATATATCCACTGATATCGCCTATGCTGTACTGCAATATTGGCGGTGGACGGGTGATGATGACTTCCTATTTGATATGGGCGCAGAAATTGTGCTTGATACTGCTGTTTTTTGGGGAGAACGTGTGGAGGCAAAAAACGGACGCTATGAAATTTCCAAGCAAATTGGTCCTGATGAATATCATGAAAATATCGATAACAGTGTGTTTACCAACAGCATGGTGCAATGGCATCTAAAAGAAGCACTTGCATTATTAAATTGGCTACAGGCGAACGCACCCACTGTCGCAGAACGTCTCATAACTTCACTGAACCTCACTGAAGATCGTGTGCAACACTGGCGCGACGTAATCGCTAAGATGTACATCCCGTTTGATGACAAAAAGCAGATTCATATACAGTTTGATGGTTTCTTTGATATGGAATACATCCCTGTATTGCATTATGAACCACGAGTCGGTGGCATCTGGCCGTTTCTAGGGCATGAACGTGCTTTACAATCACAGGTGATTAAGCAGGCTGATGTGGTCATGCTAATGGCTCTTTTGGGTGAAGATGTTGGTTCACATGATGTCATGGTGAATAACTTCAACACATACTACCCGCGCACCGATCATGGCTCATCCCTGAGTCCCGCAGTACATGCATGGGTTGCCGCGCGTCTGGGGCTGGATGACATTGCGTATTACATGTTCGAACATGCCGCCACGATTGATCTTCAAGATAACAAGGGCAATGTACAAGATGGTATCCACGCCGCGGCGAGTGGTGGCTTATGGCAAGCAGTGGTCTTAGGGTTTTGTGGTTTGTATCTGACCGAAGATGGACCTGCTGTAGACCCGAAACTGCCTGCACACTGGCGACGCGTTTCCTTTAATGTGACTTATCGGGGTAAAACTATTCCTTTTGATATTGAGAACCCCGTTTAGTTTCCCTGTGGCGGGGATGAAGCGCCACATAACAGATATTTGTAAAAGTTTATGGAGGACACACACAATGAAAGTTAATCGTTTGATCACTATCTCTATGATGGGCGTGCTGTTGCTAATATTGAGCAGTGTCGCATTCGCACAGGATGACGTAATCACAATCCGTATTTGGACAAGCTCATCCTCACCAGTAGAAAATGAGTTCAAAGAAAGCCAAATTGCCGCGTTTGAAGAAGCCAATCCAGGTATCGAAATTGAACTCTTAATTTCGCCGGATTATGGAACTCAAATACGTGCTGGCTTCGCTAGTGGCGACTATCCTGAAGTATTTACTGTTGGTCAGTTCGACTTTGCACAATGGCAATCTGACGGTCTATTGGCAGTAGGTACAGATGAGATTGAAAACCCCGAAGGTATTTATGAGGGTTTACGCAATGCTTTTACTTCGGAAGGAGAATTGTACTGTGCACCCAAAGATTTTTCAACCTTAGGGCTACTTTACAACATTGATGCTTTTGATGCCGCCGAGGTAGATCTACCGACTGAAGAATGGACATGGGATGATATGACTGCCGCCGCAGAGGCACTTACTAATGATGACATGGTGGGCTTTAGTGCCGCCGCAGATAAATTCCGTTGGATGGCATTCTTCTATGCTAATGGCGCAGAACTTTTTACAGAAGACGGTGAAGTTGCCTTTGATAGCGACTTGGCAATCGAATCACTGGACTTCTATCAAAACTTCGTAGAAAACGAAATTGGCGATTTGCCAGGTAATCTGAATGCCGGATGGAATGGTGAAGCCTTTGGACAGGGTTCTGCCGCGATGACGGTAGAAGGAAACTGGGCAATCGGTTACTTGAATGACACTTTCCCGGATCTCAATTGGGGTGTTACGGAACTACCCATTTCTCCTAGTGGTGGTC
>DAOTXB010000334.1:0-2492 GCA_034435575.1 Anaerolineae bacterium | reverse complement strand
AAATAAAGAGGGTGTGATCGAACTTGTCATTTTGCCAGTTAATGACTCCCCTGCCCTGAATGTCGCCATCAACCTCGACCCATTACCCGATTCATTACCGCAGGACATCAGTGAGAAGTTTCCGTTACGGATTCCAATTATCGACCAGCGTAATCCATTTCGCATGGATGTCACAACATTCAGCAATCAGCATGATGTCTTTGGTACTGATCCAGTAGAGTTGCAGATCGACTATCAGGACATCACCGGACGACAATTCAATGATCGCCAAACCATCGATCCACAGCGCAGTGTAAACACCCATCAAATTAATCTGGCGATGTCCACCTCGCTGAAGCGTTCACTCGACATGATGTATAAAGAACTACGCCGTATGCGTCGTATGTTCGCCCAATACTTAAATGAAAAATGATCCACTTAAGGAGACAAAAATGACCTTAGCTTCGGATTGGATCGCGTTCCATGCAGACCGCACACCTGACCGTCCGGCACTCATTGACCAGAGCACCGGACGAACCTTCACCTATGGCGAGTTTAATGACCGTAGTGCTCGCCTAGCCGGATACCTGCGCGATGAATGGGGTGTAAAAGCAGGGGATCGCCTCGCAATTTATGCCAAAAATTGTACTGAATACTTTGAATTTGAATTTGCCTGTATCAAACTTGGCGCGATTATGCTCCCGCTTAATTGGCGACTCGCTGAACCAGAATTGCTCTATATCCTCAATGATGCGGAAGCGATGGGGCTGATTTACGATGCGGAATTTGCTGATCGTGTGCCATCTTTGCTCGAACAATCAACCGTAAAGCACACCCTCAGGATTGATCTCGGTCACGTGCCTGTAGATGATTTCCCTGCCTATGCTGATGCCGTCAACGCAAAATATGCTCCGGCGATCATGAATCCACAAACCACGCACGATACCCCGATGACCATCATGTACACAGCGGGTACAACTGGACACCCTAAAGGTGTGATGATTACGCATGGCATGACCTTCTGGAACGCGATCAATATTAGCACGCCGACAGGTCTCAGCTGTGAAAGTGTGCAATATGCTGTGTTGCCACTGTTCCATACTGGCGGTTTGAACCTATATGCAAATCCGGTGATTCATTGGGGTGGCTTAAACATTATTGCCCGTGAGTTTGACCCCGCGCTTGCGCTCAAAACATTGTCTGATCCCCAACTTGGCGTGACACATTTCCTCGGTGTTCCAGCGGTTTATTTGTTTTTGAGCCAGCATGAAGATTTTGAATCTACAGATTTGAGCAAATTGCACGCATGGGGATGTGGTGGCGCACCGATGCCCGCCGCTCTGCTTAAGAAGTATGCCGAACGCGATATTATCATCCAATTGGGTTTTGGGATGACTGAAACTAGTCCGACTGTCTTCCTTATAGATAAAAGACGTGCGCTCAAAAAACCAACCTCAGTAGGTAAGCCCTTATTGCATACGCGTGTGCGGGTGGTCGATGAGAATTTTAACGATGTCGCACCCGGCGATGTCGGCGAGGTGATTATCAGCGGACCGAATATCACGCCTGAATATTGGCGCAGACCTGACGCAAATGAAACCAACTTCACCACCGATCAACATGGGAACCGCTGGTTACATTCCGGTGATGCGGGCACTGTTGATGACGAAGGCTGTATTTATATCGTAGACCGCTACAAGGATATGTACATTAGTGGTGGTGAGAACGTGTATCCTGCTGAAGTTGAGCAGGTAATTTTTCAGCTCGATGAGATTGCAGATGTCGGTGTAATCGGTGTGCCGGATGAAAAATGGGGTGAAGTGGGTATGGCGGTGGTGGTCAAAACAGGAACCGCTACGGTGACGGATGAGCAAATTCTTGACCATTGTAAGCAGAATCTCGCCAAGTTCAAAGTCCCTAAACATATCGCATATATTGAGGAATTACCACGCAATGCCGCTGGCAAAATCCTCAAACGTGAACTCCGCGCTCAATTTGTAGAAGATTGAAGATAAATCACCCATGTGGCGGGGTTGAGCAGAATTTTTCTCATGTCCCGTCACATGGTTTAAGCATGACTATCCTACTCGATCACTTCATAATAACCACTTGCCATCACCTGTATTGTTGTATCACCAACAACGCTGACAGCAAAGCTCAGGTCAATTGAATCACCGCGATGTAAAATAACATACTCATTATCAACTGTGGTCAAGCGCGGGTCATCCGCATACACAGGTTCACCATCTACTAAGAGATAGAACGCATCAATATAGCTGATTTCATCCCGTTCCTCGACGATGCGTAAGTGAATTGAGCCATCAATAACAGTGTAATGAATCAGATCAGTAAGTTCGGATTGTGCGTTTTCTGCACCGCGTATATTCCGCAGAATTTCCGCATAACGTACATAATTTTCCCCGTCAAAGACATATAGCCACGGACATGCCCAACCATCGCTATCGGTAATCATCACATCGAGTGTTGTGGTTTCTCCTGCATTGAGTTCCACA
>DAOTXB010000333.1:0-3678 GCA_034435575.1 Anaerolineae bacterium | reverse complement strand
ATATTAAACAATGTAATACCCAATTCGGTATGTGCGGCGATCCGTTCAAGAATGCGCGATTCCACACGTTGGGTATCCGTATCATGATCTGCATCGCGGAAGCGCACAGGTAGGAGTACACGATGCGTGTTTTCTACGAGGTTGCTTTCCGCCATTTCTTCACGACGGAGGCGGTCAAGCTCTGCCTGTTCGGCTGTAATGTGCGAGAGCGTCCAGCGCAATGCCGCCGGTGCAATCAATGAAGTGAACAGCGCCATTACCACGATAATGGAAAAAGTTTGCTGATTCAGGACCCCTTCTGTCAAGCCAATTGTCGCCACAATGATGCCCATTGAGCCGCGCGCGTTCAAGCCCATGCCGAGGAACAACGCAGACCAATGGTCACGCTTACCGATCAGTCGCGCACCCATATACACCCCACTCACCTTACAGATGATCGCTACTGTGGTGACCAGCACGGTGATCGCCAGCAAACGGGGTTCCAGAAGATCAATAATATTGACCTTAAGACCGGCTGTGGCGAAGAAAATCGGCGCGAAAATACCTAACGCGATACTTTCCAACTTATGGATGACATCGGTATCCAATCCGGGAATCCGGCTGAACAAAATGCCCATCACAAACGCACCAAGCAGAGCTTCTAGGTGTAAGGCATGTGTGATAATGCCCCATGTAAAGGTGAGTAGTACCACCAGCGTGAGCACTTTATCACGGCTTTGGACTTGATCTTGCACAAACCGTAGCGAGCGATTGACGATCCATTGCCCAATCGTAAAGCTGAAGACAATAAAAATCACAACTTCCGCGATTGAGGTCGCCACACCCCCAAAAGTAATCGCAGACCCGCCCGCTAATGCAATGACAACCGATAACAAAATCCAACCGGTTGTGTCGTCAATCATGGCAGACGCAATAATGGTCTGTCCCACATCGCGCCGCGTCAAATTCAAATCCATTAAGACCTTAGCAATCACCGGAATTGCGGATATTGCCATCGCAATCGCAAGAAACATCGCGAATACAAGCTCATCGTCAGCTTCTACAAGTAGATCATTCGGTAAGGCTAGCCCCAGCAAAAAGCCAAACGACAACGTGACGCTTAGACCGCCAAGTGCCACGCCAATCGCGGAGCGTGCCTGCCGTCGTATCAACGCGAGGTCTGTTTCCAATCCGGTGATGAGAAGCAAAAATATAATCCCGAGCAGACTGACTTCTTCTAGCAAATAACCCTCAACACTGCTTGCGGGCACAATCCATTCATTAACGAACGGTATCGCACTGCCTAATAAAGAGGGACCCAGTACAATACCGGCTAAAATTTCCCCCACCACTGACGATTGCCCCATACGGATCGCAATTTCGCCAAAGCCACGGGCTACAATTAATAAGACTACCATCTCGATAAGTAACTTGAGCACATCATGATGAGGTGCAGATGTAAATACTTGATCCATGTAACACGTATCCGTTCACGAATATATTCAGAAATTACAATAAAGCGTTGAAGTTGTAAGCTAAAAGGTACAAATATTAAGAGAGATTGTCCAATTTATCCCGATTGATTACCAGTCTATGGCATAAGATCAGCCCAATAAACCACGTCTTTTGCCACGTTTCCCCATATGATTACGCGCCGCAAGCTCAATCACACGCTTGTGTGCGCCAAAGATCACCAGCACATCGCCAACCGATGCAATCTTGTCACGCGGCGGTTGCACAATATTTTCACCATTCTTGCCGTGCAAAACAATGTCAATATCGTTTTCATTTTGCAAGTCGCCCACAGATTTTTCGGCTAAGAACGACTCCTCATCGACAATTAAGCGCACCGTGCTGTAATCCATACCATTGACCTGAAGCGTCTGGGTAATCTCGATACCGAGCGCCGCCCCGGCAAAGGCTGGAGCCGCCAAATCTGAAGAACTCAAAACCGTCTGTACGTTCATAAAGCGCTTTAATTGACGCGCAAAGGTATCATCCCATGTCCGTGCGACGATACGAATGTCTGGTTGTAATTCACGTACACGCATGACAGTTTCCAGGTTGATATGATCGTTACCGGTACAGGCGACAAATGAAATTGCATGACGCAACCCCGCCTTCTCCAACACCGGGGTTTGTCGTCCATCCCCGATAATTAAAGGAACATGCCATTCTAGCAGTTGCTCTTCTAGTCCGGGGTCGGGTGCATTATCAATGACAATAACCTCAATTCCCATCGAGATAAGCACACGGATCACCCGTAAGCCCACATGCCCGGCGCCAAAGACAATCGTATGTTTGCGAAATGTTGATGCCACTGCTTCCATCCACTTGTCCTGTCGTTCTCCACGATGAAAAAATAAATGCAAAAAATCCGCCGCACCTAGCCCAATAATAAACACAAATATTACAGGCAAGGAGTACCAAAAAATCACCAGAAACCATTCCGGTGGTGCTTTTTCCGGCGTTTCCAGAATCATTAATTGTAACATCAAATAGGGGCGGTCAATCAGCGGGATAACTTCTTGCCGCGCATGATAGTAGAGTTCGCCATAGATATACCCGCCAATAAAAGTAACGCCTAAGAAAAGCAAAATCGGAATCTTAAACTCTGACCATAACGCGGATGTATCCCGCCAGGTCGCCCGCAATCGCTTCAGTAGGCTGGTACGTCGTCGTTGTTGCGCGATCAAATAAGAATAGGGCACAGCACCTCTTTAGTAGCAAACCATACACTAACCATGAATAATGCTATTGTAGCAAAGTTTTGCATATTGTTTTGAGGAATTCGGCGCATTGCTTGTGTTATGATTGCCTGAAACCGTAAATTCCACCACAAGAGATCATGCTATAGATGACTATTTTCCTGCGTGAAATACAATCCAACCCACTGCATGCGAGTGATACTTTTCCATTTATTGTGCCGGTTATCCAAACACTCAAAACGCTTGAATTCACAAAATCTGTGACATTTTTAGTTGGAGAAAATGGCTCTGGTAAATCCACGCTATTAGAAAGCATCGCTGTTGCCGTCGGGTCAATCACAGTTGGCGAAATAAGCATTGAACGCGACACAACGTTAACCGACATACGCAAGTATGCTCAGAGCCTGAAACTCATCTGGCAGACGCGCACCCGTAAAGGTTTTTTCATGCGTTCAGAGGACTTTTTTGGATATGTGAAACAACAAGCGCGCTTAAAAGAGGAGATGAAAAAAGACCTAGAAGACATCGATAGAGACTATAAAGGACGGTCAGAATTTGCCAAGAATCAGGCAAAAATGGCATTTTCTGGTCAATTACATGCGATGAAATCCCGCTATGGGGAAAGCCTTGATGCATATTCACATGGAGAAAGTTATTTTACTCTGTTCAAAGCGCGGTTCGTGCCCGGCGGATTATATTTGCTTGATGAACCGGAAGCGCCACTATCGCCCATGCGCCAACTCGCGTTTTTGACCATGCTCAATGACATGATTAAACGCAACTCACAGGTCATCATCGCCACACATTCACCCATTATCATGGCATATCCCGATGCGGAGATTCTACTGTGCGAAAACGGGAAAATTGCATCTGTTGCCTATGATGATCTTGAGCATGTGACCATTACACGTTCATTTTTAAATGATCCACAGGCGTACTTAAGACACTTATTAGAGTAAATTTTAATCGAAATCAAACTGTGAAATGAACT
>DAOTXB010000332.1:0-2455 GCA_034435575.1 Anaerolineae bacterium | reverse complement strand
CACGCTGTTCGGCTTGCAATAATTTACGCTGGACTGCTTTGCTGACTTTCTTCGATTTTCCTGTGCGCTGATGTTGCGCTAAATCACCGGTGACGGTGTAAGTGTTCGGTAATCGCCACGATGACGCATAAGTTCCGTCGCGGTTGAGTGTCAAATAAGCGTGATTCGGAACATTGTCGATGGATGTGTTGTTCTGTTGCGCGTAATTCGCTTGTTTCCTTATATGTGCGTATTCTTCCCATTTGAGCAACGTCGGGATCGAGACATTCCACAGCGCACAAAGCATGTCACGGCTAATGGTGATACCCTCGCGTTCTTGATCTTTGGTTGACATCCACGCGCTGTATAGATTAGCTGATGCTTCGCCCACACTGCCTGACAAATCCACTTTAATGCGACGCTTACCGGGCTTGTTAGTCTCGATTAGATGCGCCATGTCTGCGCTAATTGCCGATTGCGTCAGGTGTTGCGCGACCTTCAATTGACCGGATAAATAGACTCGTTTGGTGCGCTTGTCGAACGTCCAATACCCCTGCCCGATTCCTTCGTTTAATAGTCGCCTTGCATGACGTTTGCTGGTGCAGATGTGTGTTTCCTGCCAGATGCGTTCCAGTTCATCGCGTTGGACTCGTCCGTTGCCATCGTCGATCATGTGGGCGTATGCCCACGCGCGGAACGCCGTAAATTGTCCAATAGCGCGAGCGATGCGTCCGGCTTCGGCATCGATTAGGGCAGGATGGGTGATCTGTTTAATTTCGACAATCGGTTGTTCTGGTTTTTGGTTTTGGCGTAACAGATACCCCTTGCCGACGATATTTAATTGCGTGCGAAGCCAGCTGATTTCTTCCGGCGCATGACGCTGAATGAACTCAATTGCGCCGTCGAAGTTGCCGATCTGGATGCGCAAACGGGCAAATTTGCGGATCATCGGATCGGTTGTGGAAGGCTCAGGCAAACGCTTCTGAGCCGGTTTTTCCTTCGGGGTAGTGGTTTGTGTCTTCTTTAATAGAGCGTCGAGATCAGCAGAGAACTTTCCGCCCAATCTTGTAGAAATATCATTAGGCGCGGACGAACGTTGCAATTCAGTCGATTGAGTCGATTGTATGCTATTCAATTCGTCGCGTAGGCGTATTGAACCTAGCTCAGTCCGCGCTGAGGTCATGAGTTGTCACCTGAGAATCCGAAGGGCGAGTCCTGCCAAAATGCAGGCGAAAAGTGACGGTATCCGGTTGCGGGCTGACTAAAGCTGTGTTATATTGAGAGTGTCAAGTAACAATGAAATTGTCAGCAGTTTTTTGTCAGCCCATCTTATATGGGCTTTTACTTTTTATGGTGGTGACCGTGCCATCATTTCATCTCCTCTATAAGTAAACACGTGTTTACTTATAATCTTCAGGCAGGTGTTGCCATGCTTGACGTGCGAACTGTTCTAGCTTTTTGAGATATGCTCGTGCCACATGTAGATCACCACTTTCTTTAACAGCAGCCTGGGCAAAATCTTGTGGTGTCTGCTTTTCCAATTCTTTGAAAACCGCTTTCACAAACTTCATGGAGTTAGTCGGTTGCTCTAAATTAGTAATCTCCTCAATTAGTCCTTGTTCACATATTTGCTGAACCTGTTTTACTGTGAGGTTATGATGAATAACGTGTTGAAGCATCTCAACCTGATCTACTTGTTGTAAGGTCAACACATGGCGGAGAATTCCTTCATCTATGTTGTGACGATCAGCTAGTTCAATCGCTTCATCTGATAAACTCAAGAGCGCCTTGAATTGACCAAATCTCATACGACCGATCCCCCATCGCTGAATAAATTGCCTCACCTGAGCAACGCGGAATGCGTAGATCAAGTGCCTGACGGTAGAAGTCATTATTCACAGCATAATCAGGGATTTCGTACTCATTGACTGCGAGAAGCAAAAGTGCCGCCTGACGTGCCATCGCAATTGCAGATAACCCCTGACGCGCGGTATTCTCTTTCGCCTGACGAAAAACTGTCGCGCGGGTCGAGGGCACAACAACGCAATCGATCATCCCATCACCTTTGTATCCGGTCAGGAAATCACGTAACAACCATGCCGCCCAATATCGCCGTTCACCCGTTTCAATGCGATACATTCGGGTTACACCCTGCGTCACATCAATGACCGTGATCGGGTTGACCTGCACATCATCGCGGATGGTCACGGCGAGATTGACGAGATCACGAAGCAGGATTTCTTCGTCGGGTGCAATTGGTGAATTATTTACAGCCTTGAGGCGGAATATTTCGGTGCATATGTTACATTCAATCTTACCCAACCCACACAAATGAAAGACTTCGCAACGGGGCAGCGGTCAAGCAATCCGCTTGCGGATAATCGGATGGTTCGGTGGCTGGCGCAAGGCGATAGTGCCAGCGTACCGTCAGACGGTGCTTGAGGGTGCATACCCGTGCGCTGTAAAATCGTTATCG
>DAOTXB010000331.1:0-5929 GCA_034435575.1 Anaerolineae bacterium | reverse complement strand
GAAAAGCTGATCTTAAAGCGTGATGTGAGCGATACCAACTGGCAAACAATCTGGGAAACCGTGAGTGTCGTTAATGAGGATGAATGGCAGACGATCAACACTACCTTAAAAGCCTCCTATGATCGCATCAAAGCGCATATCAACACACCGGATGTGTGGCAAAGCGAGCGCGAACTTGCTGGCATGATGGGGATTATCGTACACACCGCGTATCATCTGGGCGAATTGCGTCAGATGTTGTGCCGTTTGGAAAGTGCTTAATTATATCGCGAATCAACGCTTATAAATGTAACTTACTCACAATAATGATCTTTCTCATTACTTAAGAGAGATCATCACCGTGAGTTATACAATTCTCAAATTACAATCAGGTAAAGACATCAAATACAACACACTAATCGAGTAACTCACCCGTGTGCAAATCCCAGCGTTGAATACCATCATCGCTATACGTTTCGATCACATCTGACTCCAGCATTTCTACACGCCAAATAAAGGCTTCTGGTCCATCAAAATAATAGACCGGACGGCGTTCCTCGTAGCTTTCTGCCAAATTGTGTAAGTCCCACACGCGCAGATACTCATACCCGATGACGAGATAACGATTATCAGGTGAGAGTGCGATGCGATCCCAACTGCCCGGCGCACCAACCACGTTTAGATCAATGCCTTCGTTGGTATTTAAATCCCAGACCGCTAACCGTGCATCCCTGCTTCTATCGCTACTGGTCGGGTCTGTAAACACAATGAGTAGCTTACCATCATGCGAAACTTCAATAGTGCTATCTAAAGAATAGAATTGTTCGTCTCGGCTTAGTTCTTGCGTGAGATACACAGGGTTATATACAAAACGTTCTGCACCACTGCTCATATCAAACGCGATTGCACCAGGATTTCCACTTGTAATGATCTGATTACGTGCATAATCCCAGTACACTGTGTTGAGATTAGGTGACCGATAATAATATTCAATACCAGCCGGATAGGTTAATAGGGTTGTGCTGTTATTTAATGCTCGCCAGATAAAGAAACCGTTTTGTGTACGGAATAATGCTTGCTGGTTGTCTGGACTCCATGCGACTTTTGCGCCTCGCTCATATGGCCAGCTATCACGGCGATAGCTAAAGGACTGCAAGAATCGTCCTTCAACTACATCCCATAAGCGCATGCCAGCATAGCGATTAATAAGACCCACAACATAACGGCAGTCAGGTGACCATTCCATGACTCCCCACTCTACTAATTCAAGATTTTCCTCAATCATATGACTGACATTGCCCGTTTCAACATCAATTGCAACGAGACGTTGTTCTGGGTATTCATAACGCAGAACAATATTTTGGTAGAATTCGGCATCGGTATATGGGCATGTGTTAAATTCTGTCGCATCGTCCTGATTCTGTGCTTGCATACCAAATGATGATAAGAGTAGAAGAAAACTTATCGTCAATAAATAGCGCATCATATCCTCCCAATGATTTTCCTATATCATAATTTCTCCAGTTACAAATATCTGTACGCCTGACAGTCGGTCACCCCACGTTGAGCCGACGATAACAGTACGTAAACCCATCACAATTGATGCCATTATTTGATGATTGTGGCATAATGCGATGGTTATCGTAATCTACAAATAGGGATAGGGCGATTTATGAGTCGGGTTTGGGTTATCGGCATAATTCTGGCATGCTTATTCAGTACAACATACCACGCACAAACACAGGATGATGACGGATTTATCCGTGCAGATCGGCTGGGGATCGCCCATATCAGCAGTTATACCGAAGACACGCCCGACACCCGCTATCAGCAAGCGCTACAACTCGGCGCAGGCTGGAACCGCTTCCCCATTTATTGGAATGTCGCCCAACCCGAACCGGAAACATGGGATTGGAGCGCATTTGATCGCCAAATTTTGAACGACCTATCCTACGGGTTACAGATCAACGCGATTCTGCTGGGTCGCCCACAATTTTATGCCGCTGGTGACAATGGCGAACGCATTGCCGGAATTAACGAGCCGATTTTCAGCGATGGCACCGACACACCCGCCAACGGCAAAACGCTCAATCCCGACAATCCCTGGGTAACATTCGTATTTGAAGCCGTCAATCGCTATAAGCCGGAAGGTCTGCTGGCACAACAGGGTTTCATCCCCTCCGGTCAGGGCGTGCGTGTGTGGGAAATTTGGAACGAGCCGGATCATCTGCCGTTCTGGGGCGCGACCATCCGCGATTATGCCCGTTTACTCAAAATTTCGTACATCGTCGCTAAACTCGCTGATCCTGACGCACAGGTGATGTTCGGCGGGTTGCTATTTACACAGGATGGCGTGAACTGGTTGGCGCAAGTGTTGAGTCTGTATGTCAACGATCCCTTCGCGGAGCAAAACAACTATTATATGGATATCATCGCGGTGCATAGCTATGCTGACCCCTGGCGGAGCGGGTGGCTAGTGCTGAACGTGCGCCAAACCTTGATCGCCTATGGCATTGACCGCCCTGTGTGGCTCAACGAAACCGGTGTGCCCGTGTGGGATGATTACCCCGGTCCAATCTGGGCACCGCAAAGCACTGACCGCGCCACGCTCGACCAGCAAGCCTATTTCCTGATTCAGAGCGCCGCCTTCGCATGGTTGGAGGGCGCAGACGTGATTATTTATCATCAGCTCTACGACGATTGTGGCGATCAACCGGCGGGCACAGATTTCCCCCCGCATCAGGGTGAATTGTGCGACACAATTGCGGGTAACTGTTTTGGTGATGCACATGGCATGTACCGCAATCAGGCGACCTCGGTTTGTTTTAGCCAGCATCCACTCCCCGGCACACCGCGCCCCGTTGCCCGCGCCTATCGCTTACTGGCGGAAGTCTTCGGACGCGAGGCGTTTGATCGTGGGGAGCGCCTGTTCAATGATGACCGTGCGACCATCATCACCTTTGAGCGCCCCCTGACCAATGAGCGCGTGTCGATTATCTGGAACCGTACCTTTGACTTTTTCACGTTGGATTATCCAGCAGTGGGTGAACGCGGACAACTGATTAGCCTGCGTGACGACACGATCATCCGCCCGAACGCCAGCGGAAATTATCAGATTGACCTCTCCGCCGCCGCCCCCGATAACTACGACACGCCAGAAGCAGGCGCGGATTCCGCGATTGGTGGCGCACCCGTGATTTTGATCGAATCCATCGACGGCGACCTGACCCCCGACCTGATCGACCTTGACGGCTTTGATAGCCCACAGGCGACATTTGAAGCGGTGGAAATTGTGCCGACTCCCCGCCCGACGGTTGACCCCGCGCAGGACACCCAACCGCCGTCGGCGAGTGTGAACCCGTTACAGGCGAGCAGTCCGGCGACGTTTACGGTGTCATGGGGTGGGGTGGATAACAGCGGGATTTATCGCTTTATGATTTTCGTGCGTGAGCCGGGGGCACAGTGGCAGATGTGGCAGGAAACCGCCGAAACCAGCGCGGAGTTCACGGGCACAGCGGGCAATACTTACGAATTCGCGGCATGGGCAGTCGACCTCGCGGGTAACTGGTCGGAGAACATCAACCTGCAAGCACAGGCGACCACGACGGTCGAGTGAGCCACTTGTTGAAGGAATAGACCATGCTTGACATCATAGTATAATAGCAATAGTCCACAGTATTGATCGTATTGCATTAGATTAACTATCATTGATATACCACGCTATATGGCAATTCCTAATTCGGCATATCAAGATATTATCCAACATATTCTTGGACACGAGATGATGAAACGCTATGCGATCTCGCTTCTTGTTTTTGATCCTATAATGTATTACAAATCCTATCCCGTGATGATATTAACCTCGGTTATTTCATAATCTTTCCACAGATCAAGGGACGCTAGTGTGTCTTTCAAACCAGATAAGGTAGACCAATCGCCAAGCAGTAAGATTTGTATAGCTTGAGGGAGCTCATGCTTTCTCATCAGTGACATTATCCGAAATGCGCCTTGCTTGAGTATCTGTGTAATCGTAGGCATGATGGCATCACGAATCTGGTCATCTGTGATGTTTCTAGTTGCAGGGAAACCGGTTGTGAGATCGCGCCCTTTGACTTTATGCACCCCAGCTTGTTCAGGGTACACCCCTGTGTTTTTCCATTGCCTGATGAAACGCTCCGCAGTCGGACGACCAATGAGCAATTTTTGTTCTTTTTCCATGTATTTCAAAAATGCCTGTACTATCTCCACACCAGAGGGAAACAATCGGACATTATCCCCATCAATCACACACTCATTGATAGGCTTATCATCATCAACCAGCGTTATTCGCACCGATTCAAAGGTGATTAGGAAAAGTATCTTCATGTCTTGCCTCCCTATAATCATGTGCAATATACCCACCACAACCAACCGTTACATTCTCCCTCAACCTATGAGAAAATATGTGCCGTAAGACCTCTACAGTCATAATACGTCAAGTGAACCCACCCTGTGCCCCTTCATCATTATATACGGAGGCGGTTGGTGCGCTTAGACGACACATCCTCGCCATCATCGTGGCGTGCAAAACAAACAGGGCATCTGTAAATGGGTATTTGGAGTAAGTTAAACGATGACGGATGCAAGCATGACCAAACGCGACACACGTATATTTTCCAATCGGCGCTATCTGGACGCTATCGACGACCATGTGGTGATCTTCGACGGTGCGATGGGAACCAGTATTCAAAACTATGACCTGACCATCGAGGACTATGGCGGGCAACAATATGAAGGCTGTGTGGAGTATCTGGTCATCACCCGACCAGAAATCATCGAAGAGATTCACAGCAGTTTCCTCGCTGTCGGGAGCGAAGCCGTAGAAACCAACACCTTTCGTGGCAATCGCCTCACATTGGGCGAATACGGACTTGGAGAGCGCACCCTTGAGATGAACCGCACTGCCGCGCAAATTGCCCGTCGTGCCTGTGATCGCTTCGAGCAAGAAACCGGTATCCCGCGCTTTGTGGCGGGGAGCATCGGACCGAGTGGTAAATTGCCCAGCGGTGACGACCCCGATTTGAGTGACATCACCTTTGATGAACTCGCCGATCTATTTTATGAGCAGGCGCAGGGCTTGGTAGAAGGCGGTGCAGATGTGCTCATCGTCGAGACTTCACAGGATATTCTGGAAGTCAAAGCGGCGGTATACGGCATCAACCGTTACTTCGCCGATTCTGGTAATCGCATCCCGCTACAGGTGCAGATCACACTCGATGTCAGCGGGCGTATGCTATTCGGCACGGATATCGCAGGGGCATTGACCACGCTCGAATCTCTGCCGATTGATGTGTTAGGGATGAATTGCTCCACTGGACCGGAATATATGCGCCAGCCGATTCAATATCTAATTGAACGCTCTACGTTGCCAATTAGCGTATTACCGAACGCCGGTCTGCCGATCAACGTTGATGGCGAAGCGGTTTATCCGATGAAACCCGATCCCTTTAGCCAGATGGTGAGCGAATTCACCCGCTGGGGAGTCAACGTGGTTGGTGGCTGTTGTGGCACCACGCCCGAACACCTGAGCAAGCTCTATCATGCTGTACACGGGCATTCTTATGAGGAAACACTTGCCCAAAATATCGCACGGCAAGCACCGAAAAAACGCGAGCCGATCCACGAAGCGCAGGCATCCTCCGGCATGACCGCCACCCGCATGATGCAAGACCCCGGTCCCACGCTCATCGGTGAACGGGTCAACAGTCAGGGGAGCCGTAAGGTCAAACGCCTGCTCTTAGAGGACGATTACGACTCGATTGTGCAAATCGCCGTCGGTCAAGTCGAAAATGGCGCACATATGCTTGATGTGTGTGTGGCGCTGACCGAACGCGACGACGAAAAATTCCAAATGGAACAACTGGTCAAAAAATTGGCGATGTCGGTGGAAGTCCCGCTTATTATCGACACG
>DAOTXB010000330.1:0-1715 GCA_034435575.1 Anaerolineae bacterium | reverse complement strand
TATCCGGCTACGACTTTAAAAAGCTTTTCGCCGAAGCAGAAACATTCTATTGGTCCGGGAACAATAATCAGATCTACCGCATGCTCGTTAAGCTACACAAAGCCAGCCTCGTGACACGGGAAGTCCATCACCAAAATGATGCGCCCTCCCGCAAAGTCTATACGATCACTGCAGCAGGAAAAACTGATCTATACAAATGGCTACAAACACCACCTGAACTCCCCCAGGTACGCAATCACTTCATGTTGCAACTTATTTGGGCAGACCAATTGGGCGATGCTGATTTGGATACCCTGCTGTCACGCTATGAGGAGGAATTACGCTTCAAGAGCTTGATGTTGCGCGAATCTAGCCGACGGGGGATGAGCTTGCCACCGCAGACAGAACGGGGACAGCTATTGGCAAATCGCATCACAGGGCGGTGGCTGGACTATTATGAGCGAGAATTGACATGGGCTCAAGATTTACGTCAGGAATTACTGCCAAAGTAACCTAGCGTTCACGCACAGTACGATAATCCACCAAATAGGAGGTACACCATGACCACCCAATCGATCTATAAATCACCGGATGGGAAGCGCGTTATTATGGGGCTCTATGATGAAGCCCTAGCCAGATGGCCCGTTCCGTATGAAGCGCAAACCATTTCCACCCGATACGGCGATACCTACATAATAAACTGTGGAGAACCTACCGCACCGCCGATGGTGCTACTACACGGTGCAGGAACTAACTCAACCATCTGGGCTGGTGACATAGCGGTCTACAGTCAGCATTTTCATGTCTACGCCGTTGACCTGTTGGGTGAAGCCGGACGTAGCGCGCCCAATCGTCTGGATTGGGATTCGCCGGCTTATGCGGAATGGCTTGCTGATGTGTTTGACGCTTTGACGATCAATCAGTGCGTGTTGCTTGGAATCTCTCAAGGTGGGTGGACAGCTCTCAAGTTTGCGACGTACCAGCCGGAACGTGTTAGTCAATTGGTTTTGTTATGTCCTGGAGGTGTGGTGGCAACTCGTATATCATTCCTCTTTAAAGCAATGCCATTATCTCTCATGAGTGAATGGGGAGCACGTCGTGTTACTCGCATGATGTATGGTGATGAGCCATTTCCATCTGAAGTTGAAGACATCGTAGTTCAGGTCATGAAGAACTTCAAACCACGTATCGAAAAACCATACATTTTCAGCAACGAAGAATTGGCAAGGTTGACCATGCCAGTTTTACTAATCGGTGGTACAAAAGATGTCATCTTCAATATTGATCAGATAGCGAAACGGTTATCCAGTTTGTTGCCCGCTTTGACGGTGCAGATTTTACCGGGAGCCGGACATGCTTTGATCGATACAGTAGATCAAGTCATGACATTCCTAATGAAAGCACGAGTGTCTCATTTTTGATATTGAGGGTAGATATTTAAGGTAACTTAGTGTGCTGTGAGCTACATTAATCAGTCAATCTTGATAACCGAACTATGGGTGATTCAATATGACACGCATACGCTTGCTCACCCTTAACATCACCCGACGAATCACACGCGGGGCATCGCCGCTGGTGAGCGTCCCGCTGTTTTCGCCCCGGTCGATGGTCTGCGTTTCCAGCACGATGAAATTCTCGAGTTCGATGCGTCCGCCCGCGACGAGTTCCTCTGTCCACACATCGATCAGTGTTTCCAGCATCGCCTGCACATCGCGGTTCTTCAAGCGAGTACGTCA
>DAOTXB010000329.1:0-3625 GCA_034435575.1 Anaerolineae bacterium | reverse complement strand
AGCACCGACAATGCCCACAATCAATACCCCAACCGGTCTAAACACCACCAGACCATTCTATAGCTGGACAGTCCCTGCCGGTGGTGATGCGAGTTACTTTGAAGTTTATCTTGGCAGTCCGTCTGGGGTTGTACATCAGACGACCTACACGCGGGAAGAAGCCTGTGGCAACATGACAGCAACAAGCTGTAACTTAATTCAAGCACCATCAGACCTAACGGTTGGCGTGGAATACTTGATTTATGTTCGTAGTTATGGTGCTGGTGGTTGGAGTGGCTGGGAAGGTCCATTGCCCTTTAGCTTGACCGTTATTGCGCCAGATTTACCGACCAACCTCTCGCAAGATGTGAACGATGTACGCGGGTATCACCCCACCTTCTCATGGACAGGGGACACAGATGCGACTTACTTTGAGTTGATTGTCTATAGTGGCAACTGGGCGACGAACCTACATACACAATGGTACGAAGCTGGCGATGTTTGCTCCGGTAGCAGTTGTGCTGTAACCACCTCATTGCTTCTCGTCAACAATCTGCACCAATGGGGGGTACGCGCCTATAATGCTGGAGGCTTTAGCATCGGAGGTACGGGTGGATATGCTGTTGACGAGTTCACCCTAAACTTGCTAGCACCAGATGCCAACAATTTCGATACAAACGGATGGACATTGTTTGCCGTTCCTGAGAACATCACAAATGATGACCCATACTACCAATGGAATGATATCGACAATGCAAGTTACTATAATGTACGCATTTCGAATATCACGACAGGTGCAGTCGTCCATGACGGATGGTATCCAAGATTAGATATCTGCACTGGTGGGACATGCACCAAACAACCAGCAGATTTATACCTCGTTAATGGCAGTTATAACTACGATGTTCGTGCATGGGGTCCGGGCGGGTATAGCATTAATGGAACACAGGGTGATGGATTTTCGAGAGAAACATTCCAAGTTGGTGCATCATCATTAATCGCTAATGAACGTCCTGACAACCTGACACGATTTAGTCCTGAATCAGACAACACGCCAGATTTACGCTGGGATACGGTCCCCGATGGCACATGGTATCGAGTGTATATCACGAATGCGTCGGGTGGTGCACTCGTTCTCGATCAATGGTTACATTACAGCAGTGGCGATCTGAACTGTTTGCTTAATGCGGGCAACACTTGCGCGTGGAACAGTAACATCACCTTTGCGAATGGCATCTATAATATGTATGTTCAGGGCTATAATCCGGCAGGCTACAGCGATTGGAGCGATCTTGAGCAATTCACCATCGCAGTACCCCCGCCTGGAACAGCCACATTAGATTCACCGACCAACGGTACAATTGACACTGATGGTACGGTAACTTTCGAATGGAACACCGCGACCAACACAACGTACTACTACGTGCAAGTTTACACGGGTTCAACCACTATATATGGCACATGGCATACCACAGAAAGCGTGTGTACTGGTAGTAGCTGTGCGCTAACAGTGCCAGATTTACCAGCGGGAGACTATGGCTGGACGGTTCGCACCTATGGACCGGGCACAAATACCACAGATTATCCAGCGGCGACACCGCGTAGCATCACTATTCTCGAATAATCGAGCATAGTACACGATAAACCATCAACACCGTATCCGGTCTGCACTGGATGCGGTGTTTTTTTGTACAATAGCAACTTAACTTTGATATTCTGGAGAATTTGCATGAAGCACATCATGTTTATCATTATCGGTATAATCGTTTTGCTCAGCGCTTGTACCCTTGATGAGGTGGATACAGGCGATACCAACGGTAACACAGGAGGAGGCACCTCCGGCGAAACAGGGCTTGTCACCCGTGTCATTGATGGCGACACGATTGATGTTAATCTCAATGGCGATACAGTGCGTGTGCGCTATGTGGGGGTGAACACCCCTGAACGCGATGAGCCATGTTATGCAGATGCCACCGCCGCCAACGAAGCGCTCGTACTCGGGCAAAGTGTCCGGCTGGAAATTGATCAATCCGACACAGATCGTTTTGATCGCCTATTGCGCTATGTGTATGTGGGCGATACCTTTGTGAATGAATCATTGGTTTCACAGGGATTTGCAGAGGCTGTGCTTTATAATCCTGATGATCGTGAATTTGATAATTTTCGTCAATTGGAACAAAATGCCGCCCGTCAGGGGTTAGGGTGCCACGATACAGGCATCTTCGACGATAACACCGATACGCGCTAATTTCCCCCGATACGCATCTAATTTTGAACAATTTCCGCGCCGTGTTCGTAAAACCTTATAGATGGGAGGAACACGGTGCCGGATAATCAAGTCGATCCTATAGCAAAAAAGCCAGATCAACAACAACATGAAATTGAATTGTTGATTAAAGCGCAGTGTGGCGATTATGATGCCTATGATTCACTGTACGCCTATCTCGCGCCACAACTTAAGCGATTTGTCCGGCGTTTGATCGGGGATTCGCATGAAGTCGAAGATATTGTGCAGGATACCCTGATTTCGCTCTATAGCAGTATGGATCGCATTCAACCGCCACAAAATCTGCGCCCTTATGTATACCGTGTGGCGCGTAATCGCTGTTACGACAGTCTACGCAAGCAAGGGCGCTATGAGCAGGAATCGTTGGATGAACCGGCGGTCAACTTGCGGGTATCTTTCACGGCGCACGAAAATAACTCTACACCAGAAGACGCAACACACTGGTTACTGCTTTACCTGGAAGTGCAGGAAGCCATCGACACACTACCGGAAGCGCAAAGACAGGCGCTCATACTGTTCAGCGAAGCAGATATGAGCTATGCCGAGATCGCGGATGTGATGCAAGTCAGCATCGGTACGATAAAATCACGCCTTTTCCACGCCAAGCGGTATCTAAAACGCATACTAAAGCCAGAGACGCTAAAAGCTATCGAAGGCAAAATTTAGACCATATTCACCCTAATAATCAGGAGACACAACCATGTTAGAGCAAGAACAACTCGAAAAACTACAGGCAATCCAAACTGCACTCTACGCGCTGGCACGCTCCACACAAAGGGCGTTGAACGACCATACCTATAAAGGCACACTTTCCGTGATTATGCGGAGCTACAACTCCTTATACAAGCGTGTGGTCGAAATTTTGCCGGATGATATTTACATCACCGAAGCACTTGTTCCCGAAATTGACGATAGTTATGAGGAACGTGAGCAAATCTCACAGGCACAGCTTATAGTCACGCAGATGGTAGCCTATTTGGAAACGACAATTGCGGATAACAAGAAAAAGAACGAAGGATTCTCGTATAGCTTTTCTACAGAAAACCCTGGCGAATGGAAAGACATCGGACGCGAAATTCAAGATCAAATTTTACGCACAACCCGCAAAACCCTGCGTCGTGCCATGCGGAGCATCGACATTGAAGTAGATATGCCAGAGCCACCGGAACCGCCGCTTCCGCCTGAATTCAGAGGGCGTAAGGGCAAACGTAAGCGTGATCGTAAAGCACGCATCGCGATTATGCGCGAAGAAAAGGCGAAAAATGACAATGATGAATTTTTCACTGATCTGGAAGATGTAGACGACGGACTACCTGAAGACCTCACGAATAGCGATCTCAGTGGGCAAGACCTGCGTGA
>DAOTXB010000328.1:0-5642 GCA_034435575.1 Anaerolineae bacterium | reverse complement strand
CTCTCGTAAGACACTTCCTGTGTGAGCGCATGCTTGAACAAATATTCAATTTCCGGCTGATCGGCTGAGAGTGGCGTAAATTCAAGGCTTTCCAGACGGTTAAGCTGATGCAAGACCTGCATTAATTCGCCGGTATCTGGATACGTTGCCGGAACCCAACTAGCGCGGAAGATACGCCCGATCACACTAGCGACCTTGAGCACAATTTTCTCATTTTCGCTTAGGGCATCGATACGGCTGAGAATGAGCGCGAACAGGCTGTTTGGCAGTTGAACTTGTGCCAATGCCTGCGCGTCCGAAGTATCAACCCCTTCATCACGAATCAGGTTGATCAGTTCGTCAATATAAAATGGATTACCACCAGAAATTGCCGTCAAGCGCTCAACCAGTTCGTCGGGGAGCACCTCCACATCGGCGAGAGTTTGCTGTAATTTAGCATGAATCAACGCGACCATTTGATCGTGATTAAAGGGTGGCAAAATCATCTTCGTGGCGTGTCCATACGCCGGAATCATCGAGTCGTCTTCGTGATGCACCAGCGGACGGTGCAGAATTAGCAGGAGCACGGGCATATCCGCAATCGCACGGGTCACCGCTAACATCAGTTCCCGCGAACTTTCATCCGACCAATGCCCATCTTCAAGGATTAGAAGTAAGGGAGAAGCTGTCGCACGGGCACGAAGTACATCAATCATCATACTGCTGAACAATTCCTGCCGGAGTTCACCATCCAGCGCGGCAGTAAAATCATTATCCGGGATGATTAACCCCAGCACAGGACCAAGCAGAGGGAGGCGTTCTTCAAAAACGGGATTGATCGCGGTTAATGACTGCCGCGCTGTCTCCATCTGAACATCCGCCGGGGCTGTCGGGTCAATCTCTAACAATCCTTGCCAGATGCCTTCCCACAACCCATAGCCACTGTCCCCGAATGCCGGAGCCATACCACGATACCCGGTAAAATCTTCCTGTAACGCGATTTTAATCACTTCGGAAGCAAGGCGCGTTTTGCCCATACCTGCATCACCGATAATGGTCACAATCTGCCCGTGCCCCTGTTTCGCCCGTTGTAAACCTGCTGTGATTCGGTTGAGTTCTTCCTCACGCCCGATCATTGGCAGATGATAATGCACCAGTGTCACAATATGTGAAGCCTGTATGCGTACACGCTCTAAACGATAAATCGGAATTGGCTCGGATTTGCCCTTCACCATGATCGGTTCGAGCGTTTCCCACTCAAAAATGCCCGGTACTCCGTCATGGGTAAGGTCACTCACCAGCACTGACCCCGGTGGGCAGGCTTGCATCAAGCGGGCAGAAAGGTTGACAACATCGCCCATCACGGTATATTCACGGCGCATCTCTCCACCGACATTACCAGAGAAAACAAACCCGCTGTTCACACCAATTTTACTGTCTACGTGGGGGAGTTGACTCAACGCCAGCGCACAGCGTAATGCCCGTTCTTCATCATCTTCAAAGGTCACGGGCGCGCCAAAAAGCACGATGTACTTACTGCCCTTATCGCCCATGTCAATCTTGTTGAGATAACCACCATAGAGATGAATCGTTCGAACAACTGCCTCGCTATAGGCTTGGATTTTCTCCGAGACATCAGGGTCGTCATCATAATCCATCGCGGTGAAGTTTACGAATAACACGGTTACGCGCCGATGTTCATCAACAAAGTCGCTCCGTGCGATCATCATGCGGGATGCAGTAGCGGGGTGGACATACTTTTGTAGCAGTCTGACTGCTTTATCCGGCACAGTTTCGATCCCGATAACAGGTTGTGCGTCTACCGGAGCATCAAAACCAGTGATTAAGGTGAAGTCGTCACGTACCTCCCCGAGCGTGGCTTCGGGGATAAAACGTAACATGCTATTCGCGGCAATCACATCCCCTTTTTCAGAATGATGTTCCGCGTCACTACATTCATCGATAGCGTAACCGGCAATGATAAATTCAAGTCGAATTGTCTCATCACCGACATTTGCAAAGTAAACCGGTCCCATGCCAAGCCCCACCTTCATCGCCAGCGAATAGACCCCGCCACTGGTCGGAATATCAGTATAATTCGCCATATCGACCTGCATCTTCAAACCGCAATACAGGGCGCGGCGTACCGCATTCCGTTGTTCTTCCTCATTGGTATACGGGAACATAATCGTCATCGCATCCCCGCCGAACTTACCGATGATGCCACCATAACGCTTCAGCAGGTTGATTGTCGGGTCAAAATAACTGTTGAGGATGTCCGTCAGTTCTTCGGTGCCCTTTTTGCCGAATTTACCGAGTGCCTCACTCATCGCTGTAAAGCCGGACACATCTGCAAACATCGTCACGGCGTTGATGCGTTGCTCACGCGGGATAATGGGGCTATCAGGGTCATCTACAATGTCACGGGCAACATGGTAAGGGACATAACGTGTCCAGATATTGGTCATGGCTGGTACATTCTCCACAATTATGGTTTGTTGACTATGTATGACATTACTCTACTACGGAGTAGGCTTTTGCACATCTAGGGTGATAGGAAATCATCATATCGGGTCGAAGAAGCGCATCACGCAGATGAGAAGATAATACGAACATGGAGTCTGGAGAGGTTGATTAGTCGAAGGTCACTTTTTGATAACTCTTGGACAGTGAAGTGGGATTGTCACACTAAGAAATGGTAATGATATTGTATCTTCAAGACTCTTCACGACAGAATATAACCACTGTCCCGATTCATGGCGCATAAATCGCTCAACTTTTGCTTCAGCCTGCGAGACAAGTAAATAGGCTTGAAGTGTTTCTATACGGGTATATTCTTCGAGCTATTCATCATAATCTTTTAACGCAGTAGACGGAGAAAGTACCTCAACCAACACAACAGGATTGATGATGGTATCAGTTCGCCCTTCAACATAGGCAGGATCAACGGTACGCTTGGATATTAGTGATATGCACACGCGTATCTGGCGATGAGACTGAATATGCCTGCTCCCCCAATTGCACATTCAATCGTGTGCTCATATTCACCGTGATAATCCCGTGATGGACACTTGCGCCGGACATCGCATAAACGGTACCCCGTCGATATTCATGTTTATGATCTGTGCCTACCTCAAATGGCAGATATGCCACGTTCAGTTTAACACAATCACAAAACGCGTGTATGATAAGCATAATGACGATATTAATTCTGAAGAACATAAATTATTTGACAATGTACTGCAATCATAACAATTTCTAACCGTTTAGAAACGTCTTTTTCGTAACATTCCACCTACTTTTACGGTATGGTGTTAAATACAAGACATGTAAAAAAATTTTCGACCCACACAACCATGATGAACGTAGAGGGTTTCATGAAATTCAAAGTACTCATTTTGTTGGTCTTAAGCATTGTTCTCCTATCAATCCCATCTGAACAGACACAAGCGGGTGCACGTTTTAGCACACTGCCAGATTTTTTCGGATTTGATGATGGACCAAATTCCGGTTCATGGGGTGGTGGCGCAGAAGCAACCTGTGATGCTGTCACAATCTATGTAAGTTATCCGAGCAACGAAAATCCAATTGGTATTCCAGGTCCGATCTATGATTATGTAGATTGGTCGCTCCTTGAGGTTCGCGACAAGGATTCTAATGTAATACCTTCGGAAACAGGACTAATCCACAGGTTTCTTGAAGGCACACCCGCCGATCAACAACAGTCCAACACGTTCAACTTTACTAACCCGCTCCAAGCCGGACAAAGCTATTATTTGATTCTTGGCTATAACATTGTAGGAGGCGCATTAGGCGGCGGGTCAGGCACCTTTGAGATGGGTGCTGTCGGGAATCACCCGTACTGGCAATTACGCATTGGTGATACGGGCAATGACCCCAGTCAGATAGAATTTTTCTGCGATCCGTCGATTGAAGCTGACCCGCCAACAGTCTCGATTTTAGGTGACACGCTAGAGTTAGAAGGCAGTGGGGCGGTTGTCCATAATGTCACGTTGACGCTCGACAAACCCGTGAATGCGCCCGTCATCGTTGATCTTGAGTCACTCGATGCCGCACAGTTACCGCCTTATAGTTTCCATCAGGTTACTTTCAATGGTTACGGTACGCGGGGCATTCAATACGGAGATGGATTGTGTCTTGATGACCCCAATCCGTTTTGTATTTTACCAACATACTCGACAGTTACTATTCCACCTAATCAAACCTCACTAACAGTTCCCGTAACGCTTTTCGGCGATACAACTAACACTGAGGATGCTATTATCGACAGCAACTATGACATACGCATTATCCGTGCAGGCAATGCCCTCATCGGGGGTACTAGTCAAGTGTTTGCACGCCAACGAAATGATGATCCATGTGAGACAGGACCAGACCCCGGCGTATGCTTCCGTATCTTTACGTTTCCGGGTGGTGGGCAACCTGAACCCACAGATGATGTGACATTCCTCGTTGATAATATCATTGTCAACGAAGACGCTGGTAATGCTGTCTTTACGGTTATGTTGAGCAAACCGAACCCACTAGCCAGTTTGGAAATCAGCTATGCAACAACATCTAATGGACGCACGGCAGTTGCTGGAGTGGATTATGTGGATACGAGCGGTAGCATTACGTTCACCAGTGGACAAACCAGCCTACCTGTCTCCGTTCCCCTTATCTTGAATCCAGAAGCTGAACTCCGCGAAACCTTCGGCATAACCTTCGCCAAAGTGGGCACGGAACTCGCTGAATCCGCTACAGTGGGAGCGTTGATTATCGACGTTTACGACGCGTGTCCAGATGGTACCGCAGGCAACGATACGCTGGTCTGTGAAGGCAACCCACCCGTTGGCACCAACGGCGATGATATTGTCACAGGGTTTGGTGGCGCTGATAACATCACCATTAATCAGAATGTCACTATAAACGAACTCATCGGTGATTACGGCGTGGGCACTGCAAGCCCCGGTAACGGTAGCAACGACACATTGATCGTAAACGGTGCCACTGATAACAGCATCATCGGTGACGGTCTGGAAGGCGCGAACCTGATAGGTGGTAACGACACAATCACGGTTGGAGCGACTGGCTCCATCGGCGATCCACAGGGATTGGGTAACATCCTCGGCGATGATGTTGTTGTTACCTCAGGCACAGGCACGGGTGGTAATGATACTATCCAGATTAACGGTGCTGTTCAGGATGGGGTGCTGGGCGATGTTGTCGTTGCGCTCGGCGCGGTCACCACGCTGACCGGAGGTAACGATCAAATCACGATCAACGCTTCAGTGGGCAGTAATGTCGCCGGAGATTACATCAGTGGCGATGCTACGCGTACTGCTGGTCAAGACACCATCACGGTGACAACCAACGGCTCTGTTGGTGGTGATATTCATGGCGATTGGATAGAAGACCCCACGGGCGGACCCGGCTTAACCGGAGAAGGTGCGGCAGATACCATCAATATCGCAGGTACAGTCGGTGGTTCAATCTTCGCGGAAGGCGGCGATGACAACGTAAACCTGGAAGATGGCGCAAACGGTGGCGTGGACAACATCCTCGCGCTAGATGGTGGTGATGGGTTCGACACGCTCGACTTCGCCTTTACCGCACTTTCGCAACAGGAATTTGACACGCTTTTCTTACAAGACCCTGCGAAT
>DAOTXB010000327.1:0-4335 GCA_034435575.1 Anaerolineae bacterium | reverse complement strand
CCACGACTGGCGCCTGTAATGACCGCTGTTTTACCCTTAATATCTACTGACATACTATTATCTCTCCATAACGTATTGTCTAAAGTGTTAAAAGTTATGCACATTAGATGCAAGCATAACAAATTCACCGCAATATACCATTCACCACAGCCTAATGACTAACCGCAAATAGTTCATCTTTTGCCTCGTATAATACAAAAAACACATTGACAGTCGACAAAGGCAATTTTCGATTCCGATGTTGACGATGATGTGTAAATTATCGCTGTGCAAACGGGAACGGCAATGCCGATTCCACACGTTGTCGTAGGTCACGTAAGCCACCGCGCACAATGGCGGTTGTCATGACAGCCGGAGTCATGACGCGCATAACGTCCGCAGGCACCTGACGGGTGATGAAGCGCCCGAGTAAGTCCTTCATCAGCGGGTCATCCATCATCCATTGCTGAAATTGTTCCGGGAAGGTTTGCTGATTAAAAAAGCTCACATCCACACGGTTTAGGAGCGATTTATACATGGCATAGGTTTTGATGCGTGCTGTTTCGTCATACCATTCGAGCGCCTCTTCCCATGTTTTCTCCCCCTTATAATAGTAATCAATCGCCCATGCCAGCGCTTTGGCGGTAAATACTGCGTTATAAATACCCTGCCCGTCCAACGGGTCTTTCTGGTGATAAGCGTCGCCGGTCAGCGCCCAGCCCTCGCCCCCGGGTTCACGGTAAAAGTTGCTGACGCGTTTCATCCCGCGCACTTTAGTAACCATTTCTGCGCCCTCAATACGTGTGGCAAGCTGTGGCTGTTGGCGGATCATATCAAGATAAAATGCCTCAACCTCACCCGCAGGCGCAGACACGAGATCTGCCCGTCCTTCAACGGCGATTACGGTTTGACCATCGGCGCTATCCATCGCCAGATAACCGACTCCGGGAACGCCTTCATAGGCACACGATACCGCTTTGCCGGTTGCATCAAAAGAAAGGGTATTTTTCCAGTAGGCATAATAAATCGAAGTCGGCAGTTCGTCATGCTCATCGCGGATTTCTGCATCAGTTTTACGGGCGACAAGGCTATAACGTCCATCCGCGCCCACCACGATGTCTGCTGTCACCGTCACGGGTTCGCCATCGGCATTTTTACCTGTTATCCCACACACGCGCCTATCGTCATTCGATAATAGATCATTCACATGGAAGCCCTGCCACGCCGTTACCGCCTCATACCGTTCTGCGGTGCGCCACAAAGCATGGTCAAAGCGGGCGCGGTCAATCGCATAAGCATAATCCCGACCCTTATCTTCCGGCAAGTCAAACGCGGTGGAAAATGCCTCGCCTGCAAAATGTACCTGCTCGATTTTGGGTGTATTCAGCGCATACTCGCCTTCATTTGCGCCGATTTCATCCAACAGCGCCATCGTCACCGCATAAATAATCGGGGAAGATGCCGCCGGTAAGCTGGGAAATGTCGCACGTTCAACCAGCAATGTGCGTCTGCCACGCTTGCCCAAACGCGCCGCTAAAGTTGCCCCGGCGGGACGACCACCGACAATAATTACGTCATAATCATTCACAATTACACCACCGTCTCTTATAACAATTACATATTTTGTGAAGCGTAGCACTATCGCCTTAAATCAGAATGAGTGGTAGATGCACAATCGGTAATTCGTAGGTTTACGCATGGCAGAGTCTGCGGTACAACACATCCACGATTGAGTCGGGTACCCATAAGCCGGAGCTATTTTGAACACAATATTTCGCCATCACCCACACAAAAAGGCGCTCATCATCATGCTTGCTCTGATGTTGACGTTGGCAGGCACGCTACACGCACAAGAACGCACACCTGATTACCTGATTTATATGCAAGATGGACGGGTGTTCGCTCAAGCACTTTACGGCAGTGACCGGATTGATCTGGGTGAACCGCTTAATAATGTTGAAATCGCGTTTCGTAATAGCGCACCAACATTGCACGAAATATATGATAATCGCCCATTGATTGCACCAGAAATCGAAGTTGATGACCCGTTTGGATTTACGCATGGTGTGCTGACACCAGACGGCACCGCGATGATCGCATTGGAGCAAGAAAACGCGGCATTTGGTTACAGAATCGTGCGTTATATGGACGCAAACAGTGAGATATTGCATACAGGCACGATGAGCACTGACAATGGCTATCTTGACCCGCTCGGATTTGCACCGGACGGTAGTCTGTTATTGTTAGAGCGCACCATGCGTTATCGGCTAGAAATGGTCAACATTTGGCGCTTATCGCTGGATAATCCCCAACCTCCGGCACTGGTTAGCACCTTTGACGTGGGCGTGTTAAGCGGGCGCACCGCGATTTTGCCGGATGGCTCCGGCGTGTTGCTGGGTGTGGCGCTATCTACCCACACCGGCTACACCTTCAATTTTGAGCAAATGCGCGTGTTCGCCTTCCCGTTCCAGACCACACCACCGCCTGAGCCACGTTCTGTATTTGAACTTTACCCGTTTCCGGTGCATGTGATCGGTGTTTTGCCGATAGACGACATCAACACACTGCGGGGTGCATTAAACACGGTTATGCCTAATCCCGGTGCGCCAACGCGTCCACAACCTTTCCTCCACTGGTCATTGAGCGACGACCATCGCCGGATTACATGTTACCCTGATTCGAACTGGACGAACGCGACGTTTGACTATACCTGTGCGGGTATGGCATCACCACGCGCATATGATGGTCATCAAGGAACAGATGTGGGCGGAATACTGGACGGTTTACCGATTGGGACACCAGTGTATCCGGCAACGAGGGGCGTGGTTGTTCGACAATTTGAAGGCTGTTCCGGCGGGATCGATGTGTCGTGTGGGTCAGCCTATGGCAATATCGTTATGCTAGAACATACGCTAACGGTCAACGGCGAGAGTCAACTGTGGTTCACCGGGTACGCACATTTGCATTCCACACTGGTAGAAGTCGGCATGATGATCGACAATTTAACTGAACCTATCGCCTATTCCGGTGAAACGGGTGTGGGCGGACCGCATCTACACTTTGAAGTACGAAACTGGTACATCAACGCTAACAATCGTTGGGTAGACCCGTGGGGCGCGTATTATGCTCCACATGACGAAAGCCTGTGGATTGGCGGGAATGACCGCCCGACAGCATTAGTGACAACAAGTGATGAAAACGAGTAATTGCCGTGCCATTTGACCCTAATTCCCTCCCGCTTCCTGCACAGAAACGCATTGCGATCCATGTTAAACCGGCGGCGGAACGTGCGCTTAAGCAACGGCATCCCTGGTTGTTTGAAGGCGCAATCCGTAAACAAAGCCATGATGGAAATGCGGGTGACCTCGCCGTGATCTTCGACGAGAAACGCCGTTTTCTGGCAATCGGACTGTATGATCCATCGTCACCGATTCGTGTGAAGGTGTTGCAACATCATGAGCAAACGACCATCAATGCAGAGTTTTTCTTAGACCGTATTCGCACAACGACCACACTTCGCGCACCACTCCTCACGCAGAACACCACCGGCTACCGCCTGATTCATGGCGAAAATGATGGTTTACCGGGCTTAATCGTTGACCGCTATGCCAACACATTGGTGATGAAATTGTACAGCCAAGCATGGATTCCGCATTTGCGCGCGGTGATCCCTGCATTAATTGCCACTCAACAACCAGAAGCTATTGTCTTGCGGTTAAGCCGTGATTTGCAACAGGGCGACTCGTCCGGGCTGGTGGATGGTCAGGTGATAATGGGTAAATTGGACGATGACACCATCACATTTTACGAGAACGGCTTACGTTTTCGAGCAAATGTGTTGCACGGTCATAAAACTGGCTTTTTTTGCGATCAGCGTGAGAATCGCCAGCGAGTGAGAACGTTGAGCGCTGGACGGCGGGTGCTGGATGTATTTGCTTATGTGGGCGCATTTTCGCTGTATGCGGCGGCGGGTGGTGCGACATCGGTGACAAGTCTGGACATTAGCGCTCCAGCATTGGCGCTGGCGCAGGATCATTTTAGGCTCAATGACGATCAGCCCACTATCGCTCAGGCACAGCACAAGATTATCGTTGATGATGCCTTTGACGCACTGCGCCGATTGCATGAACAGGATCAAACATTTGATATGCTCATCATTGACCCACCCTCATTTGCGAAACGCGCTGACGAAGTAGCACGCGCACTCAAAGCCTATGCACGCCTGGTTGAACATAGCTTGCCTTTGCTAAATGATGATGGTGTGTTTGTGATGGCATCCTGTTCGAGTCGGATCAGCACGGGCGATTTCTTCGGCATTATTCAACGGACAGCCAAGCGCATGGGACGACCTTTGCA
>DAOTXB010000326.1:0-2160 GCA_034435575.1 Anaerolineae bacterium | reverse complement strand
TGCACTCAAGGCTAAGCTCTATGTAAATGCCTTACGATCTGCATTTCAAACTTTAGATTCCTTGCAGCCTATTCGCTTGGCTGCGTAACGTCAGTTATTAATCTTCATCATAGCCACGCCAGAGTGGGTCAAGCCAGCAAACAGCCTGTGCAAGACAGAGTAGCGAATCGTCTTGCATTGCCTGATTGAGGAAAGTATAAGTTTGTAGGAGTTCGTTCATAAGCCAATTTCCCGTTTAAGTTGACAGAAAAGAACATATGTACTATTTTTACAGTAAAATAGCTGACTGTTAAAGGAACTTGATGATGAGAAAAGTTATAGTTATTTCCCATATCTCCCTTGATGGAGTTCTACAAGGTATGGGCAAATCAGATGAAGATACCAGTGGTGGCTTCGAGTATGGTGGATGGGTAGCGCCATATTCCGATGATGTTATTGGAACAGTCATACGCAGAGAAATGAATATGCCGTTTGATCTATTGATTGGGCGTAAAACCTTTGACATTTGGGCAGCATATTGGCCGTACCATACGGATGTATGGCAGGGTGTCAACAAAGCAACCAAGTATATTGCCTCAACTACCCTGACTTCTCACGAATGGCAACCCACGGTGTTTCTAAGTGGAGATATTGCAGAAAAAATTAGCAAACTCAAACAACAGCAGAAACCAGATTTGCATGTTTACGGCAGTGGAAATCTGGTTCAAACCCTCATGAAGCATGATTTGGTTGATGCGTTCTGGCTAAAGATATATCCACTGACCTTGGGCAGTGGAAAACGTTTGTTCGCTGGAGGTACAATCCCTGCGGCATTCAAGATGACGGATAGTAAAATTTCCCCAAGTGGTGTCATTATCGCGAATTACGAGCGTGCAGGTGCGATTACAACCAGCAGTTAGAGAAGTCCATGCTCCATGAGGCGAATGGACATCATACGATTTGTCTAGATAGGGCATTGCTTGATTGACATATGCGTACACTTTTTAAGTTCATTCATAAGCCATACTCGATTAAGGCTAAGTTGCTTAATGGAATGGGCGCAAGATTGTTGAGGCGACGTGCGGTAGCATTACAAGCTTCGGTGTATTGCACCAGTTCGATCACAGCTTCTTTGACGAGTGCACGCGGTACATTTTGTGGAAATAAGCCTGTCGCAGTGGGACACGCTTTGAGCAAGCGCATCCCAGCTAAATCTACAGGCTCGATACTATTAAGACATTGGTGCAGTATCTCTAAGGAAATACCCGAGCCAAACATAATTTATCCTTTTGTACCAGCCTGCGGAATGTAGTGGATCACCTGAGTGTCATCTTCAAGTGTGACCTCACGAATAGTGGCATGAGCAACTTCGGGATACGTGCGTTGCAAAATCACTTTAACTTCATCCAGTGATTTTCCTACTAATGAATCGTCCTCAAGGATAGTGGTTGAGCCAATTTTAAAAATACAATTAGGGGGCGTTTGTTCAGTCATGATATGAATTTCCTTTATATAGGTAGATTGAATGGGTGATTTAGAGGAGTGTTGCTTGGTCAGCGCAAGGTAGATCACAAAACGAACGAAATCACGGTTATTCCTGAACTCTTGCGCTTACTTAATGTATCAGGTTTCTTAGTGACCATTGATGCGATGGGATGCCAAACTGACATCGCCAAAGTGATCCGTGATGAAAAACAGATTATTTGCTGCAAGTCAAGGACAACCATCCCAAACTGGTCAAATGATAGCAACTCGACCAAAACGAACGGTTTAGTACTTTATATTGCCAATCTACTGTGAAGTAAGTTGTGTCAGATGTTGTTAGACCGACAGTGAACGAAGCCCATTCGCATTGAGTGGAACAGAGATATCGAACGAGTACTTGCCATGCACATTGATATGCTCGAAGCGAACAGGTGACAAATGCCCCAATTCCTCCTCGGTAATCGCCTGTCCAGTTGTCTGCAGGTACTGAAGTGCCGACTGCATGTAGACGGTGTTCCACACGATGATCGCGTTGACAATGAGATTCAAGCAGTTCGCCTGATTGAGATGTTCCTCGGGATATTTCTTGCGGATCATGCCCCGATTGTCCGAATGAATGTATCCGCGCAGGGCGTGCAGTTTCTCGCCTTTGTTGAGCTGTGAGGCAATGCGTCGGCGATAGGATTCACTGTGAAA
>DAOTXB010000325.1:0-12013 GCA_034435575.1 Anaerolineae bacterium | reverse complement strand
CTAATAACTGTGAACTTGAACTGAGTAACTCCTAAAGGGTAAAAGCCTGCCGGAATGTGAAGTATATCCGACAGACCTAATATCTAATACGATGCAGTATTGTTGAGGTATATAGGCAAACATTACAGCGTCTGAAAGCCCTCCACAAGTCGCCTTAGTACCCGTTGTTCGCTCATTGGATGAATCTGTCGCTCTAGCAGATCAATCACAATTTCGCGCATGCCTGCTTCCCATCCAGATTTGTACTTAAGCCCACTCTTGTTAAGTAAACTGATAGGGGCGTTGTTTGACCCACTCATATATGTATGAAAATGTTCGACTCCATTCTCTTGTGCAATATGTAATAGGGTTTCGCCTAATATTGATCCTACGCCCATACCTTGAAAACGATCCTCAACTAGCAAAGCTGGTTCTGCGATGATGACAAAATGATCGTATTCCACCACATATTGTGCAATTCCGATGACCTGTTCAGGTGTAGCGGTAGGTGTAGCAACAAGAAATGTGCCTTTATTTGCCGGTGTATTGATCCATTCTTCAAAATGCTTACGACTGTGTGTAAAGTGATGATAATAGCGATTATAGAGTGTCTGTGTTGTAGCGCGTTTGTGCATATCTTCGATGGCTTGTGCATCTTCTGATGTTGCTTTCCGAACGATAATTGACTCACCATTCTTGAGTTGTTGAGGCGTTGTCTGGTTGTTCATGATGTGATTTTCTCCATCTCGTGTTGTATGTCATCAACTGTACGATCTTTACAGACAAAATACATCTAACCAAAGTTGGCTCTTTTCGATATCTGTAAATAAACTTTCGTTTATTTGAGCTTAGATTATTGACAACGGCAGATGAGCACGGTATATTTTTGCTATTATTTACCAACTTTGAGCCAACCTTCATGAATTTTTATCGCCATCATCACCATTTTACTGGAGTAATTAATCGCTGGTGTTGACCGCGCCATTTTATGATGTTCGCGGGTTAGGTGGGTTGGTAAAGTAACTGTGGAAATTCACCCTCACACATCAGTGTGGGGGTTTTTGTTTTGTGTAAACAGGGTGATAAGGTAATGCAATGTTAGCAGTAATTGATTATGGGGCAGGAAATTTACGTAGTGTACTTCATGCCTTACATCATCTTGGTGTAGAAGATGCCACGCTGGTACAAAATGCCGGGCAATTGAATGGCGCCGATAAAATTATCTTGCCGGGTGTAGGCGCGTTCGGCGCAGGTATGGAACAACTCCATAAAATGAATGTGGTGGAACCGCTCAAAGAAGCTCTTTCGTCCGGGGTGCCATATCTCGGCATTTGTTTAGGGATGCAATTTTTGTTTGAGGATAGTAATGAGATGGGCACGCATCAAGGCTTTGGAATCTTGTCGGGGCATGTAAGACGGTTCCCGAATGATTTACCATTGAAAGTTCCACATATGGGATGGAATGAGGTACATCCTGCAAAAGCATCACCGCTTTTAGATCACATCGCTCCGGGGAGCTATGCATACTTTGTGCATAGCTATTATTGTGATGCGACCAATCCTGATGATGTGTTCCTTACAACAGAATATGGGATGCCCTTTACGGTTGGTGTACAGCGCGATAACATCTACGGGGTTCAGTTTCATCCTGAGAAGAGCCAGAAAATTGGATTGCAACTGTTGACCAATTTCTTAAATCTATGAAAGCGTTGGAGGTAACCCATGATTATCTATCCTGCGATTGACCTGCGTGATGGGAAAGTTGTGCGTTTAAGAGAAGGTGATCCTAATCGTCAGACAATTTTTAGTGACGATCCCGTTGCTATTGCCCAGAAGTGGATTGACCAGGGTGCTCAGTGGATACATATGGTCAATCTTGATGGTGCATTCGATACTGCAAATTCAAATAGCGATATTTTAGTAAAAGTGGCAAAGCTCAATGTCAATGTGCAGTTTGGCGGTGGGTTACGGAAAATTGAGCATATCGATCAAGCACTCAAACAGGGTGCGAAGCGTGCAGTAATCGGCACAGCGGCGATAGAAGACCCCGAATTTGCCTTTAAGGCGGTCAAGCAGTTTGGCGCAGATGCCATTTGTGTTGCACTTGATGCGCGTAATGGCAAAATTGCCACACATGGCTGGAAGAATGTAACTGAATTGCGTCCGATAGAGTTTGGGCGCGAACTGGCAAAGGGTGGTGTAAAACATGCGCTCTATACCGATGTCCATCGTGATGGTCAATTAATTGGCGTAAACGTGCACGATACGATCTCGCTAGGGCGTGAAACAGGTTTGCAAGTGATTGCATCTGGTGGGGTGAGCAATATGGCAGAAATCCATCAACTAACGCGCAGTCATGTGGTATCTGGTGCAGTGATTGGTATGGCACTTTATGAGGATAAATTGACACTCGCCGAGGCGCTGATCGCGGCGAGAGAAAGCAAACCATAGTATCAAATGTGTACACAACATAACCCAGAACATAAGTAAAATTAAGGACAGCATATGCTGGCAAAACGTATTATCCCCTGTCTGGATGTAAAAGACGGACGGGTCGTAAAAGGTGTTAATTTCGTTGATCTGCGTGATGCAGGCGACCCCGTAGAACAGGCGGTGATTTATGATCGTGAAGGTGCAGATGAACTAGTTTTTCTGGATATTACCGCAAGTCATGAAAATCGAAATACAACGCTCGATATGGTGAGGCATGTTGCAGATAACGTATTTATTCCCTTTTGTGTGGGAGGCGGAATCCGTACAATTGAGGATATTCGCTCTACATTACTAGCTGGTGCAGATAAAGTGAGCATCAATAGCGCCGCGATCAAGACACCACAATTGATTAATGAGGGTGCATGGGCATTTGGTAGTCAATGTATTGTTGTCGCGATTGATCCGAAATTGATTGACGGAAAATGGATTGTACATATTAATGGAGGTCGTGTACCAACAGAACGCGAAGCAGTTGAGTGGGCAAAAGAAATTGAAGACCGTGGCGCGGGCGAGATTTTGTTAACCAGCATGGATCGTGATGGAACCAGAGCGGGCTACAACATCGAACTGACACAAATGGTAAGCGAGGCAGTTTCGATCCCGGTGATTGCATCTGGTGGCGCAGGACAAATGTCACACTTTAGGGATGCCCTAACGGATGGTGGTGCGGATGCGGCACTAGCGGCGAGTTTGTTTCACTTTAGCGAATTGCGCCTAGAGGATCTCAAGCGTTATTTGACCGATCAAGGGGTGTGTGTTCGCTCAAATGGGTGGACATAGGATGATCCTAAACGAGAACACAATTTCACGCCTGAAATGGGATGAAAAGGGGCTTATTAGCGCTATTGTGCAAGACTCGCGGACAAAGCAGGTGTTGATGATTGCCTATATGAATCTGGAGTCGCTACAGCAAACGCTTACAATAGGCGAAACAGTATTCTGGAGCCGTAGTCGCCAAGAAATCTGGCATAAAGGGGCGACTTCTGGCAATACACAGACCGTCAAGGATATTTTCATTGATTGTGATGGCGATGCCTTGTTGATTATGGTTGATCCCGCTGGACCGTCTTGCCATACTGGTGAGGTTAGCTGTTTTTATCGGACAATAAATGACTTTCAACAGGAAGATGGCGACACACATGCCTAAAATGCTATCACAATTAGAAACAATTATTCTGGAACGAAAACAAAATCCCAAACAAGGAAGTTATACGAATACCTTATTTGATAGTGGCGTAAATAAAATCGCGCAGAAGGTCGGTGAAGAAGCCGTTGAGGTCATTGTTGCCGCACTGGGGCAGGAACGCGAGGAACAGATTGGCGAATTGGCAGATCTTTTTTATCATACGTTGGTGTTGATGGCACAACTTGATTTAACCCTTGAGGATGTAATGGCAGAACTTGCCCTCCGGCATACTACGGATAAAAAATCATGACATCTATTGAACGCCCAAAACATATTCAGGCACAAGACCCACATTACGCTGAGTTCCGCAAGAAGATGATTAATCAGTGGATGTTGTGGTCGTTTGTATCGCTCAGTGGGGTGGTGTTACTCGGTGGGTTAGGGTTTGTTATTGCAATTTTGGCGATGGGTTGGGTGTTACTACAAACAGCGCTCAATATCTATCATCGATTGCAAATTGAGAATTTTCATCATTATCGGCAACTAGAATCAATTGCTTCCTTACATGCGTTGATTAAGATTCGTCAGCCCTTACCACCGATGCGACTATGGGCGATCTCCCCGGATTTTGCGCTTTTAGTCGCCACAATGATTAAAGAACACCGTCCGAAACATATTGTAGAACTGGGCAGTGGAACATCAACGGTAATTTCATCCTATAGTCTAGAATTGGTGGGGCAGGGCAAGGTCACGTCTTATGACCATCAGCAAGAATTTGTTGATACAAGCCGTCGGATGATTAAACGCCATGAGCTCGACACGATTGCCACTATTCGACACGCACCCCTGACGGACGTAGATATTGATTCAGATGATTGGCGCTGGTATGACCTCGAAATGATGAGTGATCTTCGTGATATTGACTTGTTGATCGTTGATGGTCCGCCGGAAGTACGGGGTAAATTGTCCCGTTATCCGGCATTACCCGCTTTATTCGATCAATTACGTGACGGCGCGATTATCCTAATTGATGATGTCATGCGCGAAGCCGAAACACAAATGATTAATCGTTGGTTGGATGAGTTTGACCTAGAAGTCATTGAGGTTATTCCCAATGAAAAAGGTGCGGCAGTCTTAAAGAAAACGACCACCACACCCGTTAAATCATCGACAGAAGTTACTGATGAAGAATCAAATGCTGAGTGAGGGAACTAATTAGCCTCAAATTGATCATTTTGAGCCGCATCAACAATGAGTTCAAGCACCTCAAATGGCAGAGCACCGCGTAATTGCTCATTGTTAGCAACGATCCACCGTGCGCCGGAATCACCAACACGTAACAAGACGGCGGGTGTGCCTGTTACGCCCGCTTCTTGAGCCAACGCGGAATCAATCGCATATTGATCGGCTTCCTGTGCACAGGTGGCGAGATCATCTGCATTCATATCCATTGCCTCTGCTACTGTATCAATAATGCTCGCATCAACCCCACCAGTAGAGGTTATTTCGAAGATCAAGGCGCGAGCATCCCAGAATTTACCCGCTTCTCCAGCACATTCTGCAATTTGTGCCGTCAATGGAGAAAGAGATGGATGAACCACAGGGAACATACGATACTCTAGGCGCACATCTCCAGTTGCGACATAAACCTCAATAAATTGCTCGATAGTTTCTTCATAGACTTGACAGTGTGGGCACATAAAATCTGCAAACTCGACAATGACGATTTCTGCATCCGGATTACCCAGAATAAACGCGCCATCTTCAGTGCGCTCTTGAGGGATACCGTTGTATCTGGAAGTTGAATCATTATCATCAATGGTGAGCGAATTTAACACATCAATGATGGTGCCACCTTCGCCTTGATTATCATCATCTTGCGCGAAGATGGCGATGCTACTCATCAACAGCATCAGACTAAAAATAGCGAGTAAACGTCCTGATCGCATTATCATAAAAATTCTCCTATTGAGTTCGTCTCATAGCACAACAGTTTAGCATGGTCATGAGTAACTATCGACCTCTGTCACTGAGTCGTGTATGCTGATTATGTGTCTGAAATAATGTTGATGAGGCAACTATGTCTGAAAGTGAATCATTTGTCGCGGAGACAACGTTCCGTGTACGCTATGCCGAGACTGATGCGATGGGCATTGTGCATCATCGTAATTATCTAGCCTATTTTGAGGAAGGACGGAGCCATTATGCACGATTGCGCGGGCATCCGTATAGCGATTTCGAGCGCGAAGGCTTCTTCCTTATGGTTTCAGAAGCGAATCTGAGGTTTAGCCGTGCCGCACGGTATGAACAACAAATCACAGTGCGTTGTTGGATAAGTGAAATGAAAAGCCGTAGTCTTGTTTTTGCTTACAAAATTTTTGATGTTGATACGAATGAAGCACTTGTTACAGGGACGACGAAGCATATTTGCATTAATCGTGAGGGACAGGTGACTCGCATACCACAATCATGGCGTGTATGGATGCAATAGCGCCAAGCTGGTAGACCTACTGTATCGGCTCAATTTTTGCTGGCTTTGTAAAGGTTATGCCGACGCATTTGTAGATGATTGTGTAGCATCGACTAATATCTGGTGAGAATTGCTTGCCCCACACCTATGCGTCACGTATACTCTCATCCTAAATTAGACCGCAATTTAATGATTTTGGAGATTTCCTAATATGGTTACATATGCAGAACGCCCCTGGACAAATATGTATGATAAAGGGGTACCGACAGAACTTGATTTTCCTGAAATTCCGTTACATCAATTATTGGTGGATAGTGCAAAACGCGTACCCGCTAGTGAGGCATTAATTACAAGTGCGGAATTGCCCGTTCTTGGGCGTGTTTCTAAATCATTATCTTATGGCGAACTAGACCGCGCTTCGGACGCGTTAGCGGTTGCTCTGGTGGACATGGGTCTGAAAAAAGGGGATCGTGTCGCGCTGGTAATGCCAAACTGTACGGCGTTTGCGATTGCGTTTTACGGTATCTTAAAGGCGGGTGGGGTGGTCGCCGCGACTAACCCAACGTACCCCGCAGATAAAATGCAATATCAGATTGATGATTGTGATGCAGAAATCGTCTTTAGCCTGACGATGTTTTATGATCTCGTGAAGAAAATTCAACCAAACACAAAGGTCAAACGTGTAATTGTTGCGAATATCAAGGAATATTTGCCTGGTCTGGCGAAATTCCTGTTTACCATCGCGCGAGAGAAGAAAGATGGACATTATCTTGAAACTCCCGCATCCGGCGATGTGTGGTTTCAAGAGTTACTCTCCAAATACGATGGGCGTAAACCAAATGTTGATGTTTCCCCTGACGAAAACTGTCTATTCCAATACACGGGTGGTACGACGGGTGTCTCTAAGGCGGCGGTGTCTACACATCGTTCATTGGTTGCCAATCTCTTCCAACAACATGCAGTGCTAAATGTCGATAACATTCCCGGCGAATCAGAGATTTTCCTCGGCGCGATACCGATGTTCCATGTTTTTGGCATGGTTTCTGTGTTGAGTATGGCAATCAAAATGGGTGGCAAAATCGTGCTTATCCCGAATGCGCGTGATATTGATGATGTTGTCAGCGTGATTGATAAGTTCAAACCCACACTGTTTCATGGTGTGCCTGCATTATATAACGCCATTAACAACCATCCTAAAGTCGCAGGTGGAGAGGTCAGCCTCCGGTCCATTCGTAGTTGTGTAAGTGGGTCGGCACCATTACCGCCAGCGACAAAGAAAGAATTTGAACGTCTTAGCGGAGGTAACTTACTTGAAGGCTTTGGCATGAGTGAAGCCCCTACCGCGACGCATGTTAATCCTATTCATGGTGAAAATCGTCTCGGGTCAATTGGCTTACCCTTACCAGAAATGGATATGCTGATCGTTGATGTGGATGATGGCAAAACAGTAGTGCCCGTTGGCGATGCTGGCGAGTTGTTAATGCACGGTCCACAGGTCATGAAGGGTTATCATAAGATGCCTACTGAAACCGCGAATTCTCTGCGTGAAATTGATGGTAAATTCTGGCTTTATACCGGTGATATTGCGCGTATGGATGACGACGGCTATTTCTATATTGTAGACCGCAAAAAGGACATGGCGCTTATTGGTGGGTTCAATGTCTATCCGAATGCGGTGGAAAAAGCAATTAAGGATCATCCGGCGGTGTTAGAAGTTGGTGTTGCGGCGATCCCACATCCAGAAAAAGTCGGTCAGGAAGCGCTGAAAGCATGGGTTGTGCTGAAACCAGATATGAACGCTACAGAAGCCGAACTCGTTAAACACTGTGAGGGTAAATTAGCGCAGTACGAAATTCCACGCCGATTTGGTTTTATCGATGAATTACCGAAGTCAGCCGTCGGAAAAACGTTACGTCGCGAACTTATCCGTATGGAGACAGAAGCATAGAACCAGTAAATTCATAGATTAATAAATTACACCTAAAGACCGATTCTACCGTATAGTTATGGGTAATTCGGTCTTTTGTTTTTAAGTTAGATTTTGGAGTAATTTATTATGACAGTAGATTTTACCTATGCTGATACACCATGGACATCACAATATGATCCCCATGTGCCACATAGCCTAAAGCCGTATCCAGAACATAACCTTATTCATTATCTTGATAACATAGTTAAGAAAAGCCCAGATAATACCGCGTTAATTACAACCGCAAAGTTACCCATTGTTGGGCGGATGAGTAGTTCGATTAATTATCGTGAACTCGCGCGTTTTTCTGATGCACTAGCCGCAGGGTTGATCGACATGGGATTAAAAAAGGGTGACCGTGTCGCGATCATTATGCCAAATTGCACTGCTTTTGCAATTTCTTATTACGGTATTCTTAAAACGGGCGGGGTGGTCGCGGCGACAAATCCGACCTATCCACCTAAAAAAATGGCATATCAGATTGATGATTGTGGCGCGAACATCGTTATTACGTTGAGTTTGTTCTACAACATGCTCAAAACTATTCAACCTGAAACCAAAGCCAGCAAGATCATTGTCACAAACATCAAAGAATATATGCCCGGATTAGCAAAAGTCCTGTTTACTCTTGCGCGAGAGAAAAAAGATGGGCATCGTGTGACTTTGCAAGATGGCGATTATTGGTTTCAAGAAGTGTTGACAGATAATGCTGGTAAACGTAGTAATGTTGATGTCACGGGCAATGATCTGGCGATTTTTCAGTATACAGGTGGGACAACGGGTGTGTCTAAAGGCGCGATGTCTACACATGCCGCATTGGTGGCAAATACCACACAAATTCAAGCGTGGACGGGTATCCATACTGGTGATTTGATGAATATGCAACCGGATGAGTTGTTGTTTCTCGGTGCTATTCCGATGTTCCACTCCTATGGTTTAATCGCACTTCTAACACAGTCCGTCTCCAGCGGGGCGAGAATTGTGCTTGTGCCTAATCCACGAGATGTTGATGAAGTTGTCGATGTCATCGATCATTACAAACCCAATGTATTTTTAGGTGTTCCGGCATTATTCAATGCTGTGAATAATCATCCGCGTGTCACATCAGGCGAGGTTAGTCTGAAGTCATTTATGTTCAATTCCAGCGGTTCGGCACCATTGCCACCCGCGACCAAACGCGATTTTGAAATGCGTGCAAGTGGTGTGATTTCAGAAGGGTTTGGGATGAGTGAACTGCCGGTAGCAGTGACCTCAAATCCGGTAAATGGGGTTAATAAGATCGGGTCAATTGGTGTGCCTTTGCCGGATGTTGAGGTGCGAATCGTCAGTTTAGACGATGGCGAAACAATTATGCCTCCAGGCGATGTTGGTGAATTGATTATTCACTGTCCAAACATGATGCGTGGTTATCACAATCTGCCTACGGAAACAGCGAATACATTGCGTGAATTTGAAGGTAAGACATGGCTTTATACGGGTGATGTTGCGCGGATGGATGAAGATGGCTATTTCTATCTCGTTGACCGGAAGAAAGACATGGCACTTATTGGTGGCTTTAACGTGTATCCTACGACTATCGAAAAGGCGCTCAAAGATCATCCGGCTGTGCTAGAGGTGGGCGTTGCTTCGATCCCACATCCTGAGAAGGTAGGGCAGGAATCACTTAAGGCGTGGATCGTCTTGCAACCGGATAAAACAGTCACCGAAGAGGAATTGGTCGCGCATTGTAAAGAATATCTTGCACCTTATGAAATTCCCCGGCGTTTTGGCTTTATCGATGAGTTACCGAAATCTGCTATTGGTAAAACCTTACGGCGTGAACTTATCCGATTGGAAACTGAAGGGTAGAATAAGCGCATTGTAAAACCGGAGAATCACTACTCCGGTTTCTATCACTCACGCCGAACCTGTCTCTTGAGATTTTTCAAGATAATAGCCACGGTAGAATGCCCGTGCTGGTGCGCGGTTGAGATACCATACAACATAGATTGGTACGAGTACAATTAAGGTAAGTTGACCGAGCTGCAAGGATGCTAAAAACCCATCAAGTGAACCACCGCTACTTTGTGTGTTTTCCTGCAATTGTGGTCCAATAATCAACCCCATAGTGAACAGGGTCATGAGTAACACAGTGCCCATAAAGATCATCCGACTTGATGGCGACCCCCGCCATGCAAAATACGCTATCCCGATAAAGAATAGACTTAATCCGAGCTGTAAAAGCAATAACGGGTGAATGCTAGACCCTCCGACATTACCGCCCGTTTCCCCTGAATCTACCTCTTCGCCTTCAAACGGAATCGTAAACGCATCATTCTGTTCATTGATAAATTGCTCTGTACTTAAGATCAACCCAATTTGGGCGAGGGGCAACAATGAATACACAATCACACTTGCGACAATTGCGATTGTGACACCAAATGGTCGACCTGGCTTTTTGCTTGAGGATATGTGCATCAAAATCTCCACACTTCTGTCTGAATTTATGTAATATAATCCATGTAAGAGTATACTAACAAACTCTTAGCAAGTCTGCGTCATTGTGCTATACTTCCGTCAACTTACATTTGATATATGGACAGGCATCAACTATGAAACTACATGAACTTGTTGAAAAATCATACCAGACATTTATGGATCAGGTCGATCACACAAAAGTCGTGTTATTGCATCCTGAAAGTCGCTATCGGTCAATGCTCATCGCCCGCTTGATCAACGATCCTGAAAAACGCGTGTATTACTACGCTATGGGACCTGATGACATCAAATTACGCGCGTTTATTGCCAGTGTTGCCCATGACCTCGCAAATCAACATCCGATGTTTGGTCGTCATATCAATATGTTACCTCAGAATATCTATGAGAACCCTGTAGAACATTTTGACCTTGTGCTAGAAACATTTGCCAATGATCTGGCAGATATGACTGATGAACCATTTTTGCTTATTCTGGATGAATATGATCGCAGTGATAAAGCCGAAGATGTTCAGCGTTTTATTGAGCGCCTTGCCGGTAAACTGCCTGAAAATGGGCGTATGGTCATCAACAGTCGTACCCTGCCTCGCTTACCATGGATTTCGATGATTGCACAGAAGTACGCGGTCATATTGCGTGACGATGAAATCATTGAAGACGATTTTTACGCGTCGAAGAAAGAGGGTGACGATACACTCTCTGTTTATTCCCTCGGTCCCGGATTTGTGGTCGTAAATGGGAATCAAGTAGATACATGGGAAGGGCACTTGCCCCGGCTTTTGTTCTTCTTCGCTTTAGATCGCGCATTAGTGACCCGTGCGGAGATTTGTCAGGCATTTTGGCCCGACCTTGAGGTCGATCAGGCGGTGAATGTCTTCCATGTGACGAAACGACGTTTACACAAAGCCTTAGATATTGATGTGCTGGTACATGATAACGGGTATTATCGCATCAATCCTGAATTTGGCGTGTATTTTGATGCACTGGAATTTTCCAGTTTGTTGATGACGGCGCGTAACAGTGATGACGAAGATGTACGGTTTAACGCATGGAATACTGTTGCTGATCTTTATCGTGGACCATTTTTACAGGGTCACAAAGATAAGTGGATTATTGACCGTCGTGAAAGTTTCCTTGCTGGTTATTTAGAGGCGCTGACCAATATGGCAGAGTATTGGGTGTCGCGTGATCGTCATGATCAGGCGCTAAACTTGTTGCATAAGGCGCTAGAAGCCGATCACACGCGTGAAGATATCCATCGTGATCTTATGGGGCTTTATACGCAGGTAGGACGGCGTAGCGAGGCTGTTGCACACTATAGAAAACTACAAGAAACTGGAGTCAAAGTTTCTGAGCAGACTGAAACGTTCTATAAAGAATTGATGAGCTAAAACGCTGGTTTAGACGTGATTCCCGAAAACACCTTTTCATAATATTGGAAGGGTGTTTTTTGTTCTTTGATATATTTGATATAGTGAAACCTATGAGTAAAACAAAATGC
>DAOTXB010000324.1:0-4057 GCA_034435575.1 Anaerolineae bacterium | reverse complement strand
CGTCGGCGAACGATAGCCCTCCTGCGCGAACAAGCCAAATCCCCGGCTGGTTGCCCATTCATGCGTCATATCGCGCATTTGGATGTGGCGTTCCCAACGATTATTTATGCCTTCGCTCAAAATATCATCCAATTGTTTATCCGCCGCGAACATCAGCGCAATGGGTGGTGTGGAGGGGGTGTTGTTTTTGAGCAGACTTTTTTCGATAGTGAGGAAGTCGAAATAATACCCACGATTTTCCACCTGTGCCGCACGTTCTAGTACACGATCACTCACAGCGGCGAAAGCGACACCGGGCGGTAAACTAAAGGCTTTTTGTGAGGATGTCAGCGCAAAGTCCACGCCCCATTCATCCACGCGTAGTTCTGCACCGAGAAAACCACTGACTGAATCGACGAGAAACAGTGTTTCCGGGTAGTCACGGACAACCTCACCAATGGCTTGAATCGGATTGGTGACACCGGTGCTGGTTTCGTTATGAACAACACAGACCGCATCATAGGGCGAGTCAGCTTTTTTGAGTGCATCGGCAACCAATTCCGCAGTGTGGGCTTTGCCCCAATCAAGCGCGATGACATCAATGTCTTTGCCATTTGACTTGCTGATGGATGCCCATCGTTCGCTGAAGGAGCCCGAAGTCAAGTGTAGAGCTTTGCGCCCGTCGCGGATGCAATTACGCGATGCACCTTCCCATAAGCCGGTGCCGGATGAACCCTGCACAAACACACGGTTCTCCGTCATGAATGCTTGTTTGAGCTTGCCCTGTAACCGCGCAAAAAGTTCGGCAAATGCGGCGGAACGATGCCCGATCATCCATGCGGTTTGCGCCTGAAGAATTTCCTCACGCACCTCAACGGGTCCGGGTAATACTAATCGCGTGTGTTTTGAATTTGCCATCGGTTGTTCTCCTCACTCCATGTTGGTAGTCGCCTACCATCGTATCGATGAAATTTTAACGCCTAAAAACATGCCTAACACTATAGCTCGTGTCTATATCCTCGTCATGAATTGTGGTGGTATTTCAGGTAAGGTGTAGGAAATTTGCGGAAAGCGCAGACGGGATACAGTGCCCGAGTATAGCTTATAGACGGTTGTGATAATCATTGTTCCCCTCCGTCTCGCCGGAATTGTGAACGTTGTCACAGAAGAAATTGCATTGTAGCGTAGACTGTAGCAGATTAAAAGTTAAGATTTGATGCCGTTGGGGGATGGGTATTTCCGCGTAAGCCATCGCTATATAATGTTGATAGCTATAAATAAAAACCCGCGTTATCTGCATAACACGGGTTGGTTAAGTTCATTTAATTGTCTAGCATTATTCCTGAATCACAACGACCGAGCTTGCCTGTTTGCCTTTACGACCTTCGGTAATTTCAAACTCAACAGTATCGCCTTCGTTCAGGGTGCGGTAACCACTGCCCTGAATTTCCGAATAATGGACGAAAAGATCAGGACCTTCTGCGGGTGTGATGAACCCATAGCCCTTCTCACCATTAAACCACTTTACCGTACCACGCGCACGTTCTGTCATTGTGTTCTACTCCTGAAAAAACTTTGGTTTTGCTATAGCCGACAGTACCGACATACAACCATCCCCATTTTTCAGGTCGTTTCTATGGTACTTATGTGTGGCTGTTGGGTGGCTAACCACGACACCCATACGGCTAAGACCAAACGTCTTAAACTAAAACCGTATTGCGACCGCTATTTTACCCGATTTAACAGGCAAAAACCACAATTATTTTGTGTTTATTCAGGATTTATTCCCCTCAAATTGGGTGTGCTGGCGGATTTCACCCACCGAGGTCTAAGCGCAGATATTGTACAGTTTCGTCCCCTTCGCCAAGGTCAATTTGAATCTGGTGGATGTCCATAAAACCAAGTCGTCGATAGAGCGCCACCGCACGGGGATTACTGAGCGCGGCACCGATTTCGACACAGGGAAGATGCATCTCTCTGGAAACCCGAACAAGATACTGAATAATCGTCGTGCCCAGCCCACGACTTCGTTGATCATCACGGATAATCAAATCACTAATTTCGCCACATCGGGGCCAAACGGTCAACTGCCCGAAGCCAATTAATGCACCACCTTCGCCGACCACAACCACACCCAACCCGCGCCCTTGAATCGCGTATTGCTGTGCACGAGAGATCAACTGATGGATGATTGCCTGTGGACGGTCTGACCAACAAGTGGCGTGCAATTCTTGCACATCGGTCAGGCGTACCGGACGGATCTTAATTTCAGGATTTGGCAATTCTAACGCACGTATTTGTGATTCCATGACGTTTAACCAACGTTTTCATGACAACAAAGAAAGAAAAGTTAGGATATAGTTAATATTAACGATAGTTGTTTGCATCAATAGTCCACATCATCGCCCCGCATGCCAGAGAAATCGGCAAATTGTCGCAACCTATATCGTCAGGTTATCAATATTTTAGCATTATCACGCTACCTTTGCAGGAGCGGTGTACTACAGCAACTATCAAATCATTAGAAAGGGTGTCTCGTGCATTTTCCATTAAGCAAATTTATCTATAGGTATACTCCCCTATTTCGTCGATTTACCTTCCTCATTATCGCCGTATTATGCTTGATGATGGGTACTCTGCCCATTCATGCACAGGATTGTGAAGGGTTGAGCATAGATGATTGTAATTTATGGCGGGCTTCATATGATGTGACAAATGCTATTTCATCATCCGCCTTTACGTTGGATATTGATCTTGTGGTCGAAGAGCCTTTCTTACGCGAATCTGTCACCTTGAGCTTATTCGCCGATGGTGCCTATTCGCTGGGTGAAGGGCGTGATTCAGATGATCTGCTGACGCTATTACAGAGTTTATCATCTGATGTGAGCATTGTGATTGACGCAAGCGCATTAATTGGGTTTACAGATGATCTCTCTTTGCTGGAACAGGATGTGTTTAGCCTTGACTTAAGCCTTGTCGATGGCATCGGCGCGATCAACCTCAGCAAATTGCTCCCGCCGGGAGAGCTTGAAGCAGATTGGTATGGTGTGGATTTAGGCGCAATCTGGCAATTGCTGGCGAATGCGGGTGGCTTAGAAGACACGCTGGTCACCCCGCCGGAAGATGGCTTCTCGCCGATTGGTTATGATCTGGGCGGGCTTATCCCGACCACCACAACCCGCACGGACGATACGCTGGATGGTCAGGATGTGGCGGTGTTGCAGACGACCTATCATTATGATGAAGCGCTGGATAACAGCTTCAATTATTTTCTGTTAGAGGGTCTGTTGTATGCGGCATTGGAAGAATTCACACTCGGTCAGGGGTATCGTGAGCGTGAGCTACAGATGATGACCGAGGATTATCTGAACTTACTGCCGTCGTTTTCTTTTGAGATTGAGCGCATTATTCGGCTAGAAGACAATGTGATGGTCGGGATGAATTTTCAATTTGCCTACACGCCTGATGTTAATGCACTGGTGGATATTGAATTAGATGCGCTGGGTATCGCAGATTTATATACCAACATTGTGATTGATATTGCCTTTGCACGGTCACAAATTGATGTACCTGTGGTGATTGAAACACCCACTGATACGATCATTGTGCCGTTCTTTGAACTTTTGCCATTACTCGATGACGTGCAGTTGTAAAAGGTTACGTTAATGTACCGTATTTATAGCGTTTTTATGGTTGTGGTCGGCGTGATTTTAGGTGGATTGATCGTGCTGATGCTTAATTTCACACCGGATACAGATGTTTTAGTCTATCCAGAATCAAATCGAGTTGACGCACGTCTCTGGTTGCTTGATGTGGGTACTGGTTTATCCACACCAACCTTACTTGAGGCAACAAACCCCATTTCATGGTCACCGAGTGGCGAACAAATAGCACAGGCACGTCTGGAGGTCGATTTAGCTTATATCGACCTCTATGACATAAACACAGGCGACATAACATCCTATCCGCTAGATGGCATACGGGTACGTGCGTCGGCTGTTTCATGGTCACCGGATGAACGGTATATCACTGAGCTGGTGAGTCCAGGGAATGAAGATTCGTTCAATCTACTAGATTT
>DAOTXB010000323.1:0-2645 GCA_034435575.1 Anaerolineae bacterium | reverse complement strand
CAACGCCAATCTGCGATACAACAAACGGCTCGCATTCGTAGAGCGCAGGAAACGGTTTTTTCTCGATTACAATCGCTGAGTGCCCAACAGCTTGTCAATTATGACATTCTACCTTACACGGTACTGGTGGTTGATGAAGCTGGATTATTGGCGCTCATCGCTATGCCAGAAGTGAATGGGATTTTTGAAGATGTCGCGTATCCACAACAGCTTGCCAGCGCGGGTGCGGTTATTGGCGCACCAGTGGCGCATTCTAATAATTTCACGGGCGCGGGACAGGCAATCGCCATTCTGGATTCTGGCGCACAATCTGATCATCCGTTTTTCGGTGAACGCATTGTGCAGGAAGCATGTTTTTCTGTAAATGATCCAGATGGTGGTTTTACAGGCGTTTGCCCGAACGGACAATACTCTCAAGTAGGTGCTGGCTCCGCGGAACCTTGTATCGGTGGTTCGTGTGATCATGGCACGCATGTTACTGGAATTGCGGCGGGTGCAAATGGAAGTTTTGGCGGGCAAACTTTTGATGGAATCGCACCGGATGCTCAGATTATTTCCGTGCAGATCAATTCTTTATATGATAGTCCTAGCGCGTGTGGATTTAGTTCACCGTGTGCGGTGCCTACACTATCAACCATTATCAGCGGGTTGCAATATGTCTATCAGATTCGCGATCAATACAATATTGCCGCTGTAAACATGAGTCTCGGCTCTACGGCAGAAATTGATACGGTTTGTACAGGCGTTATCCCGCCACAGGAAGCCGCCATTAATCTGCTTGTCTCTGTGGATATTGCGGTAGTCGCAGGATCCGGTAACGCAGGTAATGCGAACGGGCTATCGGCACCCGCCTGTCAACCCGGTGCGATCAGCGTGGGTGCAACAGCCGATAATGATGATGTTGCGAGCTTTTCTAATAGTGCTAGTTTTCTGGAATTGCTGGCTCCCGGCGTAAGCATTGTCTCGTCTGTTCCGGGCAGTACTTATGGATCAAAAGATGGTACTTCTATGGCGACTCCGGTTGTCAGTGGTGCCATTGCGGTTTTGAGGCAGGCGGCACCAAACGCGACGGTCGGTGAAATAATGAGCGCATTGCAAAGCACGGGTGTGATGATAACGGATGCTCGCAACGGGGTAACTACACCACGCATTCAGATTGATGCCGCTATTGACGCGCTCCTGAATGACACTGTTCCCACGTATCATAATCTGGTGATTAATGAAGTGCGCCCAAGTGACACACATGCAATTGAACTTTTTAATGCCGATTCGGTTACGGCAAATATCGCTGATTGGAAACTCCAACTCTACGGCAACAGCGGCGTGCTGGAAGCAGAATATACTTTCCCTAGTGGCTTCACATTGCCTGCGGGGGCATATGTGACGTTATACCGTGGCACAGGAAGCAACACCGGTTCATCGCTTTATCTTGGCAATTATAGTAGTACGTGGAGTGGTGCGAGTAGCGGTGCGGTTCGGTTGACAAATGGCGTTTTCGGTATTGATTTTATGCGCTGGAACAATTCAACAGTCGTGTCTGGCGCGGGGACAGCCTGGACAAATGAAAATCCATCTGCTCCGGGAGACGGCAACACATTAGGGCGTGACGCGCAGAGCTTCGATATGGATAGTGGATTTGATTTCGCTACTCAAAACGCTAGCCTAAACGCGGTCAATGTTGAGGTCAACCCCGCCAATGACAATCTCGCCAATGCAACTATCGTGAACTCTTTACCATTCACACAGACCATGAATAATCGTTCTGCGACGGAGCAAAATGGCGATCCCCAACCATCATGCACCACCTTGACTGATACAGTCTGGTATCGCTATCAACCTACTGAAGTGACGACAGTTCAGGTAGATACGGTTGGTTCTGGCATTGATACTGCGCTGGCAGTTTTTCAAGGGATAAACACACTCACTGAAGTTGGATGTAATGATGATATAGTTCTCGGCTCTAATCCCGCCTCGCGAGTTGTTTTCAGCGCTCAGTCAGGCGTGACCTATACCATTATGGTAGGTACTTTTAGTGGCTTTGGAGGCAAATTACAAGTCAATATTGATACTGCACCTGCCAATGACTCGATCCTCGGGGCAGAAGTCATTGATAGTCTGCCCTATACCGATGTGTTGGATAACTCGCAGATGACATCCGAGGGAAGTGATCCTGCGCCATCGTGCAATGAAAGTACAAATTTCAGCCTGTGGTATCGTTTTACAGCAACCCAGAACACAACCATGCGCTTTGATACCGCTGGTACAGACTATGATACGATTCTATCGATATATACAGGTTCACCGGGTAATTTGACGGAAGTTGCTTGTCATGATGACGTGTATTTCAACTTCTTGGACTTACTCAATGCAGACTTAACATCTCTGATAGACATCAACGTTACAGCTGGCGTAACCTATTATCTCATGGTAAGTAGTGGTACGTTGACAGACTTTTTCGCTGAAACAGGGACACTATATCTAAACGCTACTGATTTAGTGCCCACGTCAGCTATCATACAAACCGTGCCCACCGGCACCATCACCGATGTTTACGGCAACCCGACCTACACATGGGCGGACAATAATACCGCTAATTACGAACTGTATGTGGCGCGTGTGGGCGGTGGACAAATCATCAACCCGAC
>DAOTXB010000322.1:0-2519 GCA_034435575.1 Anaerolineae bacterium | reverse complement strand
TGCCGGATGATGAAGAAAGCCAGAAAGAATATGGCAAAGATGCGGGCGTGTTGCACGTTGTCGTGAACCCGAAGATTATCAAATCCAGCCGAAAGATGGTCGAAGGTACCGAAGCCTGTTTGTCGATCCCCGGTTTCTTCGGTGATGTGGAGCGCCATCAAGAAGTGGTGATTACGGGGCAAGATCGTCATGGGAATGATCTTCGCATTAAGGCGAAAGGCTGGCTAGCGCGTGTGTTCCAGCATGAGATCGATCATCTGGACGGCGTGTTATTCATCGACAAGGCATCTGAGGTATGGCGGGCGCGGGACGAAATTCCGACAGAAGAATAGAGGCAAAGTTGAGAGTGGGCCCAGCAGGACTTGAACCTGCAACCAACGGTTTATGAGACCGTCGCTCTAACCGATTGAGCTATAGGCCCAGAAAATTAGGTTTTGTTAATGTGAGTATTCTAATGCTAAAGTGTCTGTATTGCAATAAACAATTGACCGGAAATCAACGCAAATTCTGTTCAAAAAACTGTTCAAATTTGTTTCGTAGTGTAAAGCCCGATGGTTCTCGCCCTGCCCCCAGACGAGAGCGCCTGTCTCATTGTGAAGTATGCGATAAACCACTTATCGGTAGGCAGATAAGGTACTGTTCCATATCATGCAAAAGCAACGCGCTTGATTATATGCTGGCAAAAAATCGTGGGCTAACACGTAAGCAAACATTAGTTGCTCAGTTTGGTGGTGCTTGTCAGCAATGTGGATACAACGCCAATTTAACTGCATTATCGTTTCATCACCGCGATGAAAGCACAAAATTATTCGGTATCACAATGCGTGCTATGTCTACCCGAACGTGGAAAAAAGTGCTTGCAGAAGCGAAAAAGTGCGAGTTATTTTGTGCTAATTGCCATATGGCACATCATAGCCCCGATTTAACCATGACCAATTTACGCAATCACCCGCCTCAACTACCTATAGACAAACAATATACTAAAGGTTGCTGTATAAGTTGTGACACACCATTGACTGGTAACAAGACCAAATTTTGCTCGAATGCTTGCAAAAACGCTTATCATCAAGATTATGCGCGTCAACGCCAACGTGGCATTGTGCGAAAAATGGCGTTCATTGACCAACTTGGCGGAAAATGTGCTGATTGTGGCTATGACGATAACCTTGCATCGCTGAACTTTCATCATGTCGATGCGGACAAAGAATACAAACTTGACCTACGCAGTCTGGGCAACCGTTCGCTTAAAGCTGTTACCGCCGAAATCGAAAAATGTGAACTGCTCTGTGCCAATTGTCATATGGAACGCCACCATCCCACGATGTTATCCGTTTACGAAGGCGACCCGCATTGAATCGCCTCCGTCTCACACAACCATAATCCCTAATCGATCAAGAATTTGCCATCTTTGTAGAACAGCTCACCATCTGCGCGCATCTCGCCACCATCGCGCATGTCATGCACAATATCCCAGTGAATCTTGCTCGTGTTCTTCCCTTCGTGTGGCGCGGCACTCGCCCCCAGCGCCATATGAATCGTCCCGCCAATCTTTTCATCTAACAGGGTGGAGCCGGTCACGGTCTGGATAAAATCATTCGTGCCAATTGCAAATTCACCCAATCGCCGTGCCCCGTCGTCAATATCAATTTGACGCAGTAGATACGCCTCGTTTTCGCGGGCACTCGCCTCCACGATCACACCATCTTTAAATGTGAGCGTTACACCGTCCACCTTCGTCCCGGCATGATACGCCGGATAATTGAATGCTACCGTACCATTCACGCTCGCCTCCAGCGGACAGGTCAAAATCTCGCCATCGGGGAAGTTCGCCTTGCCCGGTGCCGCATACCAGTTGCGCCCGCCATAATCCAACGTGAGGTCGATTCCGGGTCCGGTCACGGTGATGTGCTGGCGTTTCATCAACCAGGCGATGTATCTTTCCTGCTTATCTGCCATCGCTTGCCAGTATGCGGCGGGATCATCGGTGTGGAGCGCGTAGGCTTCGTACAGGAATTTTTGATAGGCATAAAAGCTCATGCCTGCCTGTTGTGCGCGGGCGGGCGTGGGCCACGCAGAGAGCGTCCAGCGTAAATCATTCCCCAGCCGTTCGCTGAAAATACGCTGAATCGCGTGATTGGTGGAAATCATCTTTTGCATCCGCTCCGCAGATACACTAATCATCGCGTTAGTATGAGCGGGTGCGTCGATGGTCAGCAACACATCCGCTTCTCGCAGAACCGATTGTGAGATCGGGTTGACATAAGCGAGTTGCTCATCGGTGGCATGGGTGACGAAATATTCCGACCACAATGGCAAGGAAAGCTGTGTATGTGGGATGCCGCCTCGCTTGACGACCTCAACCGCCAACGCTTCGACATAGGGAATCGCCTCGGTGGTGGTGGAGATGACGACGAAATCGCCCTTTTTGATAGGATTGCTATACGATGTAACCAGTTGTGCCAGCTTCGGCGCGAAATCAAACAACATTTGATTGCCTCCATGCAAATTTAAACCCTGCG
>DAOTXB010000321.1:0-4501 GCA_034435575.1 Anaerolineae bacterium | reverse complement strand
GGTGGACCCAACGAACTACTAGTGAAATTCGTGCAAGACTGGAACGCACGTGGCTACACACCGCGCATGAACATCGTCACGCTGGATGAACTGTTCACTCGCATTAAGACGGATACGGTACGCTCTGGCGATTGGACGGATTGGTGGGCAAAGGGGATCAACTCATCAGCATTTGAAACAGCGCTTAACCGTGAAACCCATAGCCGCCTCCATGCGACGGAGCAGTTGGGAGCAGTCTTGCACGGTCAATTGCAAACCGCCCCCTATCCATTGGGTGAAGCTGCCACCACATGGCGCGATATGATGATTTACGACGAGCATACCTGGGGCAGTAGCGAGAGCGTCTCACACGCTGATTCCGTGCAGTCACGCGGGGGATGGGTGCGTAAGGCGACATACGCCCATGATGCCGCTTTCGGTGCAATTCGATTACAACAGCATGTCATGCGTGACCTTGCCAGCCGTATTCCACTGCCCGATGCCCCCCATGCAGTGCTTTATAATCCACTGCCCTGGGAACGCAAAGTCCCGCTGTATTTGCCGCCTGTGAATCGCTCTGGCTGGGAACTGAATCGACTGGAACGCGAATTGGAAGTCAGTAGCGCACAGGGCGGGATTTCATCGGTGGTCGACTACGGCGTGGTGACGATACCCGCTGGTGGTTACACGACCATTCCGCTACAAGTGGAAGAACCACGCCCTCATTCATGGGCGATGCGCTTGCCGGAGTTCGAGCCAAGAGTCCATAATCCCGCCACGCAGGTTGAGGGTCACGGCTGGCGACTGCGCAATCAGTACATGACTGTGCATGTTGATTCAGTTTCCGGTGGGATTCGGAGTCTCATCACCGCCGATGGTCACGAATGGGTGGATACATCGACATCGTGGACACTGGGTCATATCATTCATGAGACAATTACCGCTTCTGGTGGGCGTGAGGACATCCAGCTACCATCACCGCCGGAAGACTATGATTATCGTCCACATCTCGCGCCACAATATGCGGGCACAGCACGAGTTACGGAAAAGCGATTTATCCCCGGTATGGGCAATGGCCGCTTTTTTATGCGTGTAGAAGCACCGGGAACGCACGACGCTTTTGTGCAAATCGTGATCTATGACGATTTGCCCTACGTTGATCTGATTTTCGATATCGACAAGATCATCTTCAAAGACCCAGAGTCACTTTACATCGCCTTCCCACTGGCGGTTGCTGAACCAACACCGCGCTATGAAGTCTCCGGTGCGATTGTTGAAGCCGGTACACAACAACTGCCCTTCGCTTGCCATGATTATGTGTCGGTACAGCATTGGATTGATGTGAGCAACGCGCAGTACGGCGCAACGCTCGCCACGCCGGATGTGCCGCTACTACATATTGGCGGCTTCACTAATAACCGCTATGCGCCGGAAATCAGCCTTGAACAGCCGCTACTGGTGAGCTGGCTCATGAACAATCACTGGTGGACGAACTTTAAGCGCGATCAAGGCGGTTGGACACGCTTCCGCTATCGTTTATGGATGCGCAACACGCCTTTCGACCCGGTAGCAACGACTCGCTTTGGCGTGGAAGCTGCCATGCCACCGCTGGTAGGTCCGCTGACAGACCTCAAGCCGGGGTTGACACATCGTACCGCTCTCGCCCCCGTAAATCTCATGCCGGAAGGGACGTTGTTCACGCTACAACCGGATAACGTACAGATGATTGGTAGCCAGATTACCGATGATGCGCTGATTTTTCGTCTGCAAGAAATCGCAGGTAAAAACGCTCACTACCGTCTGGAAATCACCGGGCTTGGCACATTTGAAGGCACGTTAGAGCCGTTCCGCACTACGACGATTACGGTGGAAAGACCATAGACATGATCCATGCCGGAACTGCCCAACGTGATATCATCCCTCCTGTCGGTATACCGATGCTCGAACCACATGGTGTGCCGACTCAGGTAGCGGTGCAATCACAGATGGGCATTCCCGCCCCAAATCTGATGTTGACGGCGCCTCATAATCATAGTGCACCCATCACGCTCAATTGTGGGCAGGGCGAACAGTGAAACCGCACCCTACCACATTTTGCCTGCATGGATTTTAGATGGGCAATTGCTTGACAAGTTTATCTGAACCGTCTACAATCTTTGTAAATTAATTGGACATGTCCACATAGTCAGCTAACGCATATGAACTATTCAGTAGACCCTGAAAATCCATTACCACGTTACTATCAAGTGTATCAATCGTTAAAACAGCGCATCGAAGATGGTGAATTTCCGCCTGATTCAGCCTTACCAGCCGAGCGCCAACTAGTGGTTGATTATGGTGTAAGCCGGATCACTATTGTCAAAGCGCTTGACACTCTTGAAATCGAGGGACTTATCTGGCGTGAGCATGGGCGTGGGACGTTCGTCAAACGGCTAGAAACAGAATCATCTTCCACTGCTAATGAGCCAAAAGTTATCGGCTTTTTACCGAGTGGCATTTTGCATCCGTTTCACTACAGTATGCAACTTGGAATTGCACAGGTTGCGATGGAACATCATTATTTGCTGCAAGTTTTGGGGCTGGAAGATGTTTCCTATGATGTTGTCGAAAAGGCGTTGAATCTGTTGCTGGGGCGGGTAGATGGTCTGATTACCTATCCACGCCCGAATCGCAAAGATATCAAGCTCTATGAGCGCCTTATGAAGTTGAATATTCCATTTGTGATGGCAGATCGCTACTACGAGGGCATCGAAGCCGATTATGTTGGCTATGAGCATGAGCAAGCAGGGTATGAACTTACCCGTTTGATGTTAGAACGCGGACACACCCGCATCGCAATTATGCCGCACTTCGAGGTGAATGTGTCCAGTATCCATGCGCGCTTCGCAGGCTACAAACGTGCGATGTATGAAGCCGGTATCACCGACATCGACAATCTAATCTGGCTGGACGTCTATGCAAAGTATCGCCCCTATTCCGGTCAGCAAGGCAACCCCGCGATGACGCAATCGCTCCTAGAGAAAATTCAGAAGTTCAAACCGACGGCGTTCATTGGGGCTAACGATGATGTGGTGCAACGCCTCACCTACGACCTGATGGTGATCAATGCTGAGCGGGCAAAAGTTGCCATTGCTCAGAACGGCTCGCCAAATTTTGAACTTGATATTGAGGTGGCATCTTTCGCAGTACAACCGCCTGAAAACTATGGGACGAACGTCGTCGCAGTCGCCTATCAACCAGGGGAATTGACCGGTCGAGAGGCAGCAAATATGTTGATTAGCCGCCTCAATGGCGACTATGACGGGCCGCCACGCTTCGTGAAAATTCCTGTTGAAATCATGATACGTGATGACTAATAAGAAGATAACGACAGGGCACCGTCTAAGTGAATTCAGAAGAAAACCCTAATTACGAGTTCTGTATCTGTTGCTTTTGCATTAGATGCTTCCCAGTTATTACAAAATCCCGCTCCAACTAAGCGAAAGGAGAAACATAGTCACGAAACGATAGTCGCGCAATATGATTTTTTCAAACATGTTTTCAAGTACAGTTCATATTTTAGGAGCGAAAAAATGAAAAAAGGAATTTCAAGACGTCAATTTTTGAAGAACATAGGTGTCGGCACCGCTGGTTTGGCAGTTGCCAGTCTGGTTGATCTGGCGCAGGTTCGTGCACAGGGCGAAGAAGTTGTCGTTCGTTATATGACTACAAGCTGGGCAAGCACCCGTGATCGCCGTCCGGCGCGTCAGGTAGCGTTCCGTAGTGTGATCGATAGCTTCAACCAGCGTTTTGCCGATCAGGGGGTTCGTGTGGAAGAAGTCGTCATTGATGATAATCCGCTCACCCGTACACAGGAAATTGAATCTGGTAATGCCGATGCACTCTGGTTTAATCACGGCTTAGTGCAAACTCGTTACGATGCCGGGCAGTTGCTCGACCTGAGTAGCTTCGAACCGGAAATCGGTGAGTTTTTCGACTTTGTACAGAACACTGCCACTATGGAAGACGGCGCAATCGCCGCACTGTGGCACAACACCGATACCCCACTGTACTACTACCGCACAGACAAGTTCCCGACTCCACCAACCACCTGGTCAGAACTGGTTGATCAGATTACCGCCATTCGTGAAGCAGAAGGTGGCAACACCTATGGCTTCGTGACACCGTATGTTACTCACTGGTTACAACATTATGGTGGCATGTATATCGCACTGGGCGGCACTTATGTCGATGAAACAGGCGCACCGACAGCCTTCACTGATGAAAACAAGGCAATCTGGACGACTATGTTCGAATACTTTGTCGGTCTTCTCGAGAACGATCTGATTCCGTCGTCGGCAATCAGCAACAACAACGTACAGATTCTGCCGGATGTCTATGCAGGTAATGTTTACAGCTTCACCGGTAACAGTAACGCCCACATTCGCCAGCTTCAGCCGAACCTACCGCCGGAAGAATACGAACTGTGGTCAGCAGTGCCGATTCCATACCCGGATGGTGCTGATGGTGGTCTGTATGTCGC
>DAOTXB010000320.1:0-5733 GCA_034435575.1 Anaerolineae bacterium | reverse complement strand
AGGGTGATGGTGGCTGTTTCTGTCGGTGGTGGGTTGATGACCGCTGACCACTGTGGACGGGGCAAAAATGCCCCAACCAGCAAAATAATGATGATCCCGCCACCAATGCCCAAAAATTGTGTCCGCGCCCGGCTACGATCTCGCTTGATCTGATTTTCGATACGTTGCACTTCGGAGCGTCGCCCCAAGATACGGAAAGGTTCATCCTGAAGCACGTCTAGCCATGATTTTGCTTCGCTGACATCACCATCATCCAGCGCGATTTCCGCCCGTTCCACATAACGCGCGTGCAGTTCATCAACCACCATACGATAGCGTTCGTCCTGGGCATACTCACGCAGACCGGCGAGCATGCTCCGTGCCTGTGAAAGCTCGTTATCAAAGTTTTGAGAGACGAGCGCGCTTGCCCGTTCGATCACCTGACGCGCCCGTTGCATATCTGCGGAGGATGCGCGCGATTCTAAGAGCATTTCAGATAAGCGGGCATCGCCGGGGTCAAGCTCTGCACCCAGTTCGAGCAGGCGCAATGCCTCGTTGCTGACCAGCAAACGCTCATCAATTGACATGGCGTTTTTGGCGCGGGAAATTGCCGCCTGTGCTTGATCGCTCAGTTGATTTTTGATGGCGGCGAGTCGATTATTCGCGTCATTTTGTAAGCTAGCGAGTCGTCCGCTATTGGGTAATAATTGACGGGCGCGGGTGAGGATCGCCTGTACATTTTTGATCTGCGCGACCTGTTCGCTGAGTGTGCCACTCAAGGTGCTGAGTTGCATCGCCGCCTGATCGGACTCTTGTTGCACACGGCGCACCGTCTCCACACGTTCTTCCGCCTGTGGGTCGTTGGGTACCACGCGCAACGCGCCCTCATATTTGCGGAGCGCATCCCCCCAGCTATCTGTCGCCATCATGCGATCACCCTCATTGAGCAATTCACGGGCGAGGGCTAAATCTTGAATGTCGAGCATCGCCTGTTCAACATCCTTCCAGTTCAGGATGCCATCGCGCTCTGCGAGGTCACGCGCTTCACGATAGAGACGTTCGGCTTCTTCATAATTCCCCGCACGTACCAGTGAATTGGCACGGTTATAAGACACACGCGCATCAAACGGAATCCGATGATCTGGCACGACCCCACGAATGATACTGTCCTCGGCTTTTTCACGATATTCTAGCCCGGTCGGGTTGCCGGGTTGTTGCGACAAAATACGATTGGCGAGGTCAACGGTGAGTTGATAATCGCCCGCATAATAAGATTGCGATAATTCAGACAGCATGTCGTCTACATCGTTGCCGGTGTAAAGCGGTCCTTGCCCCGGCACACGGCGTTGTACTCCGGTACGACGTTTGGGCGCCTCACCTTCATCATCCCGTAGATTTTGCTCCGGTGGTGGATAACCGGAAGATGTCGGGTAGATGGGCGCACTGCCGTCATCCGATGTGTCGTCGTCATCTTCCAGCGCTGGCAAATATTGTGTCGGTTGTTCAATCACTGCCGGACGATCAATCCCATAACGCTTGAACAGGTCAGAGACTCGCTGGGTAGCTTGCTGGTTATGGGCGGCGGCATCTTGCAATAGATGGATCACATCTTCGTTATTGGCATTTACGGCAAGCGCTTCTGAAAGCAGATCAATCGCTTCATCAATATCATCATCATCGCCAGCGATCTCCACACGGATGCGAGCGCGACGGACTAAACCGCTAATCGCCGCATCATTACTCGTAGACTCGCTGGATTGGTCTGCGCTTGAAGCAGGGGTATTGGGTGTGTTGGATAACCGTGCGAGTTCAGAGAAAAGCGTTTGTGCATCGCGCTCCTGTGGCGTATTTTTCGCATCAGACAGCAGATCACGGGCGGTGCGCTCCGCGGCTTCCAACGCGCTATTAATATCACGTCCATCTGCCTGAACACGCTTTAAGTCTTCGATTGTATCGCGCAGGTCATCTAACCGTTGCTGTAAATCTGCCATAACGTTCTCGTCCTTTTTTAACGAAGTGTTCACCCTGAGCTTTGATGATACAAGCGCCGTCGCTTATTATGATGCGGGCTGGCGGTATCCTGTAGAAATTACCGCAATCCCTGGCAGTGGGCAAGGGGCGGTTTTGGTTGGTCAGGGTGTATCATGCTACAATGACGCATAGTATTGGAATTCATTGGTGTGTGACTTTTATGATTTTACGTGTAGATTATCGTCTTTTGATCTGGTATGACATTCAGGACGATAAGTTTGAAGCTTATTATCGTTACATGGTCGGTGATTTTGTAACGATTGCCCGTGAACTTGGTCTCCATATGTACTTTGTCTGGCAAGTTCCTTATGGCAAATACCCCGCCCGTCAACTTGAATTCGTCGTTGAAGACCGTGCCACATTACGGGATGCCCTGATTAGCGATCGCTGGCAACGCGCAGAAGATCGACTTAAATCATATACCTATAATTATGGGCGCAAAGTCGTATCTTTTAAAGACCGCTTTCAATTTTAAACCTTATTTTAAACATTACACCTATATCTGAGACAATAAGTAAGTTTCGGTAAATGCTTAGAAATAGGTGGTGGCATACGCAGATGCCACCCTACAAAACGATTGCTGTGTAGGTAAGGATCTGCGTATCCTTCCGCTCAGATCTCTACTAATAGACAAGTATTTTTCCCGAGTTATCTTGTTGATACGTAAAGGACTTCTGTGGCTGAAGATAAAAACGACATCCATGTACTGGCGATTATTGATGACCACGCGTGGGATACCGCCCGAAAGCGCCTGAGTGAAAGTATGCAGGATGCGGAAGGCATACGATTTCATGGGTTTGTCGCGTCAGGTCTTGAAGGTACGAAGCAGGCACAGGAACAGCATATTGATGTACTGCTGGTGGATGTCAACCCGACAGATACGGATTTTATCGCCATTGGCAAGCATCTCAAACGGGCGCACCCCGCCTGTAAGGTTGTGCTGTTGCGTTCTGGCAATAACGCCACGATCACCCGAAAAGCAAAGAAAGCCAATATCAAAGCCTTCATCCAAAAACCGATTGATCCACAGGATGCCCTCGCTGTAATCCGTAACGTTATCCACGAATAAACAATCGTTTCTCCGTCATACACCTATTATGTGAAAAATTTATAAAGACAATTGTCATAACATTGACAATATTGGGCATGATATAGGATACTTCACAGATGACATATTATAAATCAATGCAATTTTCGCACAAAACCATTCTACAATAGATTGTAGGCATTCGAATCTATTCCAAATCTATGGATACATGGTCTGCATGAGATGCGGCATGAGTTAGAGGACAGGGGACAACCAACATTGAAGGTACTCATCGTAGACGACGAACCCGGAATGCGACAGGTATTAGGGATTATTTTACAGCGCGAAGGGTTTTCTCCATCTTTTGCCGCCACTGGCAAAGAGGCGTTTGATGCTGTGTTTCAGGAAAAGCCCCATCTGATTATTATGGATGATATGATGCCCGGCGACCCGAACGGCGGTGAAGTTTGCATGATGCTTAAAGAGAACAGCACGACACGGCATATTCCCGTTATTTTGCACAGCGCGGGCACACGGGTACAAAGCGCACAATTTATCCATAATATCGGCGCGGATGCCGCCTTGACCAAACCCTGCCCGCCAATGCGCATGTTAGACACGATTTATTCTTTGCTGGAACATTGACTCGCATTGAATTCGCTATGTTCTATGTTAAGATTTAGCCATTCGCTATACATCAACATATCGCATCCTTAACTTGCATCACACATTTGACGATTGCCTCACACTTCGCTACCGTTGACCCCACAATACCGTATATAGGTTATGACCTCGGCATCCCCGTTTGAGGGTGTGTGCTATGGTTGTTATCATTAAGCCATACAAGGACTTGCTTATATGTTGACACGTTTAGTCAAAGAAATGATGATTTTGGGGCTGGGATTCGTCTCGGTGGTCTATTTGATTTTCCCCACACTCGGTATTTTTGAATTGATCCCGGATGCGATCCCGTTGATTGGTAGTCTGGATGAAAGTCGCCGCGACTGGCTTATTGCTCAATGTGATGAACTACTACGGCATCAACATGACCAATCTGTTCAGTAAACCAGCACCGAAAAAATTGAAGCGTCCTGCTGTGCGTCGCCAATTACCCGACCAAACACCACCAGCAGATTGACCCTAGACCATGAGCATGAGCGCGTTATGATTGCGCTAACAGGTAACTTTTGGGAGTAGCGATGTCTGTAAGAAAGATGTCTCATGTTTTACGAATTAGACAATCTATACAGATTGTTGGGATGTTAGGGCTTGTGATTTTCGGTATGAGCGCCTGTAATTTAGGCACAGACGCGATCACAGAAACGCAAGAAGTCCCATTAGAGGCGGATACGCCTGTTGCCGCCACACAAACGCCGATTATTAATCCCACACAGAATATCACGCCTTCGGCGACCTTCACACTAACACCATTACCGACTGTTCCACCATCGTTGACACCGATCACTACCACCAGTAATGATGATGTTGCACCGGTTGGCGAGCGCGATGACCCGACGCTTGTGCCCCTGACCGATAATGTTGTGGAGAACGGTTCACCAACCGAAACACCGGATGTTGCCTTTCCCTCAAATTACTCTGATCGCCACACAACAACCATCGCGGCAGGGCGTACTTTACTCGTATCGTATATCGTTGAACTCAATAATCCCGGTGTGGGGCGTGTGTTTTTCGTTGTAAATGGTCCGAGTGGTACACAATTAGATCGCTGGTATGTGACGGAAAGCATCGAGGAAACGGTCGAAATTCCGGTTGAAGCGGGTGGCGAACATGAGATTCTAGTGGCTTTTGAGCAGTTGCGCGGGTTTTATAGTGTGGAATTCGGTTTTCGCTAAGGCTCATGACGCGTACACATCAGCATAATTAGCGTAAATGATGAAGAGGGCACGGATATGCACCCTCTCTATTCTATCTATAAACAAGTTTCAGTAAACTCTTAGAAATAGACGGTGGCATACGCAGATGCCACCCTACAAACCGATTGCTGTGTTGGGAAGCATCTGTCTATCCTTCCACTCAGCTATAAATTACTCCGGCAGATAGAAGGTATAGGCGTAATGGTCGCCATCTTCCGTCCACACCACCACATAGCCTTCGTCATTGGCATAAAATGTGTTGACTTGAAATTCGCCATCTGATAAGCGATACACGGCAATCGGCTTACCGCTCACGGGGTTTGTGCCCTCGGCAATGGTGACATAGCCTTCTTCCGGGATGCCCGCATCTTTGATTTCTTCATCGCTCACCTCTAAGGCAAGCACCACCGTGTTATTCGCAGCATCTACTGCATAGATTGTCAAAGGATCATCGTAGATAATGACCGGAGCCGCACAACTGCGCGCCGCGTCATCGTTGATGCGTCCATCTGCCAGATTTTCACAACCAGCAAACGCCGGTGTGACCACAATCAGCGCGGTCAGCATGGCGATCATACCAAGTACACCACCAAGAATTATTTTACGCATGGTTTCCCCTTTACACTTGTCTGATTTCACATACGCTAGCGGACTTTAACGCACTTTGAAATGAAGCACAACTCACCCACTATCGTCGCTTGTTTCCACAACACCATACTGTGTGGAACGGACAATATCTTCGATGGTAGCGGCGAAAGCGTCTTCACCCTCGAACGCTGTATTGAAATTGAACAGCACCACTACATTAGGAAAGCGTACCAA
>DAOTXB010000319.1:0-3105 GCA_034435575.1 Anaerolineae bacterium | reverse complement strand
TTAGCACAGCTCGGCGTAGAAAAAGCTGTCCAACCCCTGATCGATCATCTTTTCTGGCGGATTGAGGGCGGTGACGAATGGATTATGGGCGACATGCCATTGATTTTTCCCGCATTCGGTGTCAACGCAATACCCGCGCTGATGGAATACCTGAACCCGGAAAATTTAAGTGGCATCGCACCCCGTTTACTAGCAATTGATTGTATGGTGTCCATCGGCATGAATTACAAGCGCGCGGACATTCTGGTGGGCGAGTTGCTTTACAAACAATTGGAACGCTATCAGGATCATTATCCAGAGGTCAACGCCCACCTTGCAACGACACTTATGGGCATTAAGCCAGAAGCAATTGACCTCATCGAAAAAGCCGCCAAGGAAAAGAAACTTGACCTGAATTTGCTCCGCCGAGAAATGCTCGACATTGTCACCACAGCCGAAAAATTGATGGGCGATGATTTTTTTAGCGTAGACGAAAGCGACAAACATGCTCAGGATATCGAATTTGCCGATGATACATTTGAACAGGTCAAAACCCTGTTTCCACGCTTTAATCGGAAAAAGACCGACACCAATAAGCATAAAGGCTCACGGTGGCGCAATCGCAAATAATAACTAACCATCATGCAATCGGATAACACAGAGGATTAAGCGTTGAAAATTACAGTTGGATTAGGACAAATTTACCCGAAGCTGGGCGACCTTCAGGCAAACTTAGACAAACACCTCGCCTATGTGGAGGATGCCAGCACACAGGGGATTGATCTTTTGATCTTCCCGGAAATGTCGCTAACCGGTTATCAGGTGATGGACTTGGTGCCGGAAGTTGCCATCGAAGCACATGACGGCGATCCGATCTACGCGCAGTTGCTGAAAGCGAGCGAAAAGCTCGACCTTGTGTTCGGTTTCGTCCAACGAGACAAGCGCAATCGCTTTTACATCGCGCAGGCGTATCTTTCCGAAGGTAAAACCGTACACATTCATCATAAAGTGTACCTCCCCACCTACACAATGTTCGACGACGGGCGTTATTTTGATGCGGGCAATCACATCCGCGCCTTTGACACACGCTTTGGGCGTATGGGCATGTTGATCTGTGAAGATTTCTGGCATATGTCCGCCGCATATTTGCTCTGGCAAGATGGCGCAGATGTGCTGATTTTGACCAGTTGTAGTCCCAGTCGTGGTATCGAAGCGCACAATGATGGCAGTATGACCAGTACCGGCTGGGTAGAAAAAGTGAATCAGTCCTATGGCAGTATGTTCACCAATTATGTGGTGCATTGTAATCGTGTGGGTTACGAAGACGGCAAAAATTTCTGGGGTGGCTCGTCAGTCGTTGATCCAAATGGGGATTTCTTGACACATGGGCACTATTTTGAAGAAGCCCTGATCACCCAACAGATCGACCTGAACCAGATTCGGCGCACACGCAGCCGCTTACCGCTATTGCGCGATGAACAACCACACCTTGTCTTGCGAGAGATGAATCGTATTCTGGGATAACATCCAGTGATATGACGAAAGGGATCACTTATGGATAGTCCATTCGAGTTGCCAGCACCACAAGACCCGTTAATCCGTGTGCATGAATTTGCGCGTGATCTGGCATATGGCGCGGTGATTGGTGAATGGTCAGCCCAGATTTCGTTGCGCGGTGGTCGCGTTCCTAATGACGATTGGTTTAAAGACAACATCACGGGTTATGAAACACTTAATATACCGAAGGCGAAATTTTATCGTAAATGGTCTGTGGATGGATTTAGTCGGGTTGCCACGTTTCCGTTGTTGATCTCGTTCGGCTATCTGGCACATGAGCGGGAACAACCCTTCACCGTCCATGATTATATGATTACCGAAAAAGCCTTCAACCTGCTAGAAAAACCGGTAAACCCGTTGACCGTGTTCGTATCATATCGCCGTAAGCAAAGCAGTGCATTATCGCTATTAGTAGAAGCACGGCTTAAACTGGCTGATCCAGATTTAGATGCTTTTGTGGATAAAGACATTCCCGTTGGCAATGAATGGGAGGACGAACTGCGCCAGAAAGTCGCTGATTGTGACTATTTAATCAGTTTGATCGGTAAAGAAACCCTTGTATCCCCCAATGTAATGGACGAGATCGAATGGGCACTAAAGGCAAATTGTCGGATTGTGACCATATTGCATCCAGATTTTCGCTTTGAGCAAATCACTAATCCAAGCGCACGTCAGCAAAACATCATCACCGAACTGAACAAACGCCAGCTTATTATGATCGTGTCAGAAAGTGCAGAACACTACGATTCTGCCATCCGCAAATTACTAAACACACTCGGCTATTCGACATTATAATATCTTAAAGAAGTAGCTAATGATTAATCCTAATATGCCAACTGAAGACACCGAAATTTGGTTCGGTTATTATATACGTCCTTTAATTTGGATTGGTAAGCAACCGCAAAATCTAAAGGATGATGTTATTGACACTCTAGAATTAAGTAAATGATCCACCGCTAGAAGCGGTGGCTTTTCATATTGCACCTAGAAGGTGCGACCTTTCATTAGCTGGTTAGTCGAACATTCTCTTTTGGTGCGCTTCTACTTCTCGTTCTTTCGTCTCTTGCCATGCCACGTATCTGCGAATCTTATCTTCATCCAAACCGATTGTGGTCACACAGTAACCTCGTGACCACAAATGATTGCCCCAATACCGTTTCCTTAATTTCGGATAACGACTCAACACGCGAAGCGCAAGCTTTCCTTTCAAATATCCCATCAATTGCGATATCGCGTATTTGGGGGGAATCACCATCACTAGATGAATATGATCCGCTTGCACATTCGCTTCTAATACTTCTACATCCGCTTTCTCGTTACATAACCGATAGATTTCTTGCTTAACATAACTCGTCACTTCTTCGGTTAATACCCGATAACGATACTTCGGACAAAATACAATATGATACTTACATTCGTACAGACTATGTGATAGTTTCTTAAATTCACGGGTCATGATAAGTCTCCTCTAAGTTCGCACCTTCTAGGAGGTCTTATCATACTCGTTTTACTGGTTGAACCACATCATACAACCACTACCAGAGGTAGTGGGTTTTTCAGCCCACTAAA
>DAOTXB010000318.1:0-3959 GCA_034435575.1 Anaerolineae bacterium | reverse complement strand
GCGGGAGGTCGTTGGCAAGGGAGACGCCTTCCGCCCAATCGAGTAAGCGAAGCCAGCCATGCCACAACCGCTCCCATCCTGGTTCGCCATCTGATGCCCGTTGAGGGAACCCGCCCACCTGCGCAACCGCGTGCCAGAATTGGCGAACCGTCATCGTGTTGGGATCGCCGTCAGTGCGTGCGGCGATAATCTGCACGAGAAGCGGTTGGATGAGGTCAATCGCTCTCAAATGAGGCTTCGTGCGTGCCCAATCGCGTAACTGGAGCAGTCGGATCGCAAGAATCGAGAGAAAAGCGAGGAGCCGGTGAAGTCGTTGAGCTTTTTGCAACCGTCGCTTCTCCATCCCACACCCGGTTTTCAAGCATTTGTGATATTCTTCGACGACCCAGCGATGAGTATACCAGTCAATGCGCTCAATGGCATCGGTGATGGTTTCAACGGGAACCGATGTCAACAACAGCCATTCAATTGGGTCGCTATCCGGGTCTGGATTCGGTTCCCATATTCTTACCGCCCAGAGGTCTAAGCGGGTTTCTTTTCCGGGACGATTACGCGGTGAGCGGATGGTGACCGATTGCCAACTGATGGCAAGATGTGCCTCTCGTTTGGGTTGCCCGGTCTGTGCGGGAATAGTCAATGTGCGATAGCCCATCGGGTCAAGTTGGCGTAAATCGCTGACGAGATACCGCGGTGTTTCTTCGCTCCAATCCCCAATCCGTCGGTTTTGCAGAATCCGCACACAAAAATCGATCTCCGTATCCGTGCAGGTTTGGAAAAAGTCGAATATGTCACATTCCCGATCTGCCACATGAACCCAGCGTGCTCTCGATGCCGGTTTGCCAATTTCACGAACCGCCTGCAACCAGCGGGATGATTGTTTGTCCGCCCGTTGCCGACGCTCTGTTCGCGTTTCTGTCCGTTTGCGGGTGATGTGGGGGCGTTGCCACACCTGTTGATAGGCTAATCCCATCACTTCCCCCGTGTCTGCTTGCAACGCCAATGTATTGTGCAGCAACATCCCACGCCCGTTGTGATCACCGATTGGTCCTAATCCCTCGGTTGCCTTGTGCGAACTGTAATCCAACTCTGTGATGTCTTGAACGAACAGGATGGTTTTATCCTCCTCATCGCAACATTGACGGGTTCGTTGCCAATGGGGTTGGCTCAATGCCTCATAGCTCACTTCATTGTTATCCAGCAGGCGATAGGTCGCTTTTTGCGCTGCCCAGCTGCCCATTTGCTGCGGTAAGCTATCATTTGGACGACGTGCCAACTGGGCGGCTATCTCTAATGCTCGCTCTTCTCGACGTTTATCGCCCAATTCCACATTCCCAAATTCTTGTTCTGCCCATTCTTGTGCGTTTGGTAACATCTCATCTCTTGGTCTTCGTCACTCTCCCTTATTTTAACAGTCCATATTTGTGGGTAACTGTGAAGCCTTTATCGTGGGGCAGGCCCGGTTGATTCACGTATGACGAGTTCAGTCTGGAGTTTCGGCGTATGAATGAGATCGTCGTCTCGATCAAGCCGTTTAATAGCAATTTCTGCTGCGGTGCTGCCTAGCTGCTGCATGGGCAGTCCCACCGTCGTTAGAGGCGGAGTCAGGAAAGACGCCAGTGTATCGTCAAAGCCGATAACAGAAATATCGTCCGGGACGTGTAGACGATGGCGATAAATAGTTTGCAAAATACCAATTGCCGTCATATCACTACCGGCCAAAATCGCAGTCGGGCGCGGCTGTATGCGCAGCATTTGCTCGGCAAATTGGACGCCATCACCCAGCGACCCGCCGTTATCCACCAGATAATGGCGGCCCAGCGCGACCAATTCTTCATCGAAGGCGATATTATGGTCGATCAGCGTATCCCGATAGGCTGAGAATCGTTCGATTTCGACATACTGGTGAATCGGGTTGTCTGTATCCCACTTGGCACCGATAAACGCAATGTGCCGGTGTCCGAGGTCGATCAAATGCGTCATTGCTGCCACCGAACCGGAATAATTATCGACGATCACATAATCGGTTTCGACCGTTTTCGGGCGCTCAATCTGAACGACAGGTACACCGGCTTCGAGGGCGTATAGAATGTTATCCGCCGCCATTGGCACAGTAAACAGGATCGCATCGACGCGGCGGGCGACAAAAGTCTCAACCGCGCGCCGTTCATGCTCCGCGTTGTTCAGGACATTGTAGGTCAGCACGCTAAAACCCCGCTCACGCGCGTAACTTTCTACGCCCAGTGCCACATGCATGAAGAATGGGTTTGGGACGGTAGATTGTAGAATGTGACCGATGACGTTGGTTCGTTGTTGGCGCAAGCTCTGGGCGATGGTGTTCAGCGAGTATTCGACCTCTGAGATTGCCTCACGCACCTTTTTTTCTGCTTCTTCTGAAACGTAGCCGTTTTCATGAATGACACGCGCAACTGTCGCCGTAGAAACCCCGGCATATTGTGCGACATCTTTCATGGTTGGCTTGCGCTTCATGCAATCTCCCCTTATGTGTCATCGATGACACACCTTAATGATGAGCTTATCTCACGATTAGATTGCTGTCAAGAAAGTGAATTTTAGCGCAAGCAAAGGCGGCGAAGCGCTTTACACAGTAATCGGTGCCTCTCTTTATCCTGAACCAGTACCGTCCACAGGTTCACATTTAATATGTGGACATATCCAATTTCGCTTGATAAAATGGTCTAACTTAGATGTTATGAGGAGGATCGCGTGCCCATAAAAGATATTTTGCTCCTTCATCATTCCCACACTGATATCGGCTACTCCAATTACCAGGATACTGTGTTTGCATTACACCGTGACCATATTCGTCGTGCCATGTTTCTTGCCGAGAAATATGCTGACCAAGCTGATGGTGAACAGTTTAAGTGGACATGTGAGACGACGATTGTTGTTGAAGATTTTATAAAACATGCATCAGATTCTGAGATTGATCGGCTGATAAGGCTACATAAACAAGGATTGATTGGTTTTGGTGGGATGTACTGCAATGTCTCACCGTTATTTACATCAGAAATGTTGATGCGGTCACTATCGGTTGCTGAAACTTTGCGTGATACCTATGGCCTGGACATTCGTTATGGGCTAAATTGCGATGTCAACGGACAAAGCTGGGGACTCGTGGAGATGCTCCTTGATGCTGGCTTTAAGGGGATGGCGATGGCAATTAACCGCGCGTTAGCGCCTGATCCACAACCCCGCCCGATGGGTTTTCATTGGCAAGGGCCAAGTGGTCGTCAAATTCTTACCTGGCATGGTGAGCACTACGGCGATGGCAACAATATTGGCATCCCCCGTATGCCACTACCTGCACCGGGTAAGCGAATCTGGAAATATAGCATAGAGCAATCGTATCAGCTTATACAAGACTATATCACCGCGCTTGAACATAAAAATTATGCGCAGGATTTTGCATTTTTACAAATCATCGGCTCGTTTATGTGGGATAATGATGGCCCTGATGAGCTATTGCCACAATTCGTAAAAGATTGGAATGCGCGGGGATGGCAACCCCATATGCGAATTGTGACGCTTGATGAAATGTTTGCCCGCATCCAGACCGATGTCGTTCGCATTGGCGATTGGACAGATTATTGGGCACAAGGCATTAATTCCAGCGCATTTGAGACAGCCCTCAATCGTCAATCACATGGTCGGTTTTATGGCGTGCAACAACTCGGCGGGATATTAAGCACCATGCCCGATGTAACAGATTATCCTTATGATGAAGATGAGAATATATGGAAAAACCTTACTCGCTATGATGAACATACTTGGGGGAGTAGTGAAAGTGTTTCACACGGCGACTCAGTACAGTCACGCGGACAATGGTATAAAAAAGCGATTTATGCCTATGACGCGGCGGAGGGTATTTCACGGCTTCAACAGAAGATGCTACGTGATTTAGCCTCTCGCATTGAAATACCTGATGAACCCCATGCCTT
>DAOTXB010000317.1:0-7440 GCA_034435575.1 Anaerolineae bacterium | reverse complement strand
GTGTTGAGCGCGATCACGAATACATACACACCAAGCGGGGAACGCGTTAAGGCGACTGCGGGAATGTACAGATAGCCGGTGAGTGGCGGGTTGGCAAACAACACAGATGTACCCTGACCAGCGAGCGGAAATTCGCCCCGATCCAGCGTGGTCATCGCCTGCCATACGGTATAGGCGTGGTCAACATTATGCTCAATTTCGGTCAAATAGCGAAAGCGCAACACCACTGCCACGAGCATGATAATGATTATCAACGCCGGGAAAAGCCACGCAGGGCGGTCAGAGGTTTTGTTGGCAGATGTAAATGAAATAGTCACGGGCATTTATCTATCATCGAATATGATTGCCCGTGCATGATAGCATCGTCTTAAGCGGTGTACAATGTAGTGATGAGCAACGGATTATTTATCTGCTTGAAGATGTGATGCTTAATCCCACAATTTTGGCAATTGGGCGATTGTCGCCCATCCCTCACCTGCATTGACCGTTTCGGTAGTTAATTCTGTGAAGTAATTGTCGAGGATGCTTCGCTCTTGTTTGAGCGGTGGTGAGCAAAAACATTGTTCTTCCCACATCACGTAGCCATCAGGCGTGGTGCGGGCATTGGTTAACCCTGCGTGCATGGAGGTTCCGAAAGGGCGTGTGTTACGAATATCACCGTTATCGAGCTTACGTTTCAGATCGTCAAGGTTCTGTGGCTTGGCTTTGACCAGATAATATGCCATGCGATTCTCCTTTATAGATATATAGATTGATGTTTTGAGCAGTGTCCGACGCATAAATCACGCCGGACACGATGGATACTGTAATGCTGTTAACTGGGTGTAACCGCCATGCGATGATTATCGATCTTGTCGAAGGTTTCCCCGAAGATCAACCCGCGTACATGGTCATTGGTCAGGAAACTGAGCGGAAAATCGATGCGGAAGTCATTCGCGTCGTTGATCGTTTTGACCTGTTCTTCCGTCAGGGTGAAGTCCAACGCGCCGAGGTTATCCTCCATTTGCTGTGCCGTGCGTGCGCCGATGATCGGCACGATATTGCCCAGTTGTGCCCGTACATAATTAATCGCGATCTGTGCCGGACTATGCCCGATGTCTTCGCCCATTTTCATAATTAAGTCTGCGAAATTTTTCTCTTTTTCGCTGGCGCTACCATGCCGTTTTTGCTCATCATTTTCAGTGTTGTATTTTCCTGTCAGCGCACCCTGACCAATCACACCCCAGGGCGTTACGGTTAAATCTAGCTGACGCGCCATCGGGAAAATATCGCGTTCCGCCGCGCGCCCGACCAGACTATAGGGTAACTGAACCGCTACCGGACGCGTCCAACCATGTGTTTCTGCCAGTGCGACAGCGTAAGAAATGACCCACGCAGGGGTGTCTGAAAAGGCGAAATAATGCACCTTTCCCGCCCGAATCAGATCATCAACAGCGCGCAATACCTCTTGCACGGGGGTCATGAAGTCCCACATATGCAGATACAGCACATCAATATAAGGCGTGTTCAGGCGTTGGAGGCTTTTCTCTACCGTGTGTATCATATTCTTACGGCTGTTCCCACCTGCGTTGGGGTTTTGCTTGTCTTCAGTGAGCGTATATTTGGTCGCGAGGACGAAATTTTCACGGTCAGCGTGGATAAACTCACCTACAAATTTTTCGCTGGTGCCGTCGGTATAATTGTTCGCCGTATCAATGAAGTTCCCGCCTGCCTTTACGAACAGGTCGAAAATCTTCTTGCTCTCGTCTTTTTCCGCGCCCCAGCCCCAATCATTGCCGAAGGTCATCGTACCCAAACACAGTTCAGATACCCGTAAGCCACTCTTACCCAGTAATTTATAGCGCATGATATTTGCTCCTTATTAATCGTGAAAATAGTTTTCGAGTATGTAGATGGTCAAAATTGGTGTTTACCAGCGTATCGCTAGGTTGATGTGCGCTTCGTAATCGGAATTTGCAATTCAGTGACGAATTCATCCGCATGCTTAGCGAGATAGGCATCCGGCAGAATATAGCCGTCGTTATTGGCACCAAAGCGCAGATACACCTCGCGCATTTCTCCCGCGACGTTGTAATCATGCGTATCAATCCAGTTGAACAGCACGTTCAACGCCTTGTTCATTGAGCCATAATCGCCCGTATGCACCACACACGCCATTTCGGTTACAGCAGAAATCTCGCGCAAAATGATGGACTCTCCGGCTGGAATTGCCTTGCTAACGGGAATTCCAACTTCGACATCAATATGATCTTCCCGATAATCTGCATCGTGATAGATCATTAGTGGTGGGCTGATCTCACGTGCATTATGCTCTGCAACATATGCCTCAACAGTCTCGAACATGCGCGAAATACGCCGGCTACTGACCTGTACGACCTCGCGCATAGATGCGACATTTTGCGCGGGGATTTGCCGTAGCACCACATCATACGGTGGGATGCCATCTTCGAGTTCGATCTGCTGAATCCGTGCTTCGACCTGTGCCAGCCGTGTTTGCTCTTCGCGCAGACGTTGCTCAATTTCCGCCCGCTTGAGCTTGAGCAATCCGCGAATCTCGCCCGCATTCAGGTCATCATCAAGCAATGTTGCGATCTGCTCTAACGAAAATCCGAGGTCTTTCAGCGCGATGATGCGGTTTAGGCGGGGCAGTTGGTCGGCGGTATAGTAACGATAGCGCGTAAATGTATCGACATGCGCCGGCTTGAGTAAGCCGATTTCGTCGTAATGTCTCAGCATTTTGATGGATACCCGACTAAATCTGGAAAAATCACCAATTTTGAACATATCTACCCTCAATTCATCACGACTCTACACCCTCCCATCATAGGAGAGTCAAGGAGAAACAAAAATACCCCCAACGTCGCTGTGTGAGGGTATTTTGGTGTGTCCCTCACAAAGGGCTGTGTCGGTGAGGGCACTTAAGGAGAATTGACTAACTTAAGCATAAACCTTACCGCAAGGGTAAAGTCAAGGGCATTATCATTCCCAGTGCTGAAAATCGCCCGACTGTGGTTTAACGGCGACTGTCTGTACCATTATCATCACTAATTTTCAGCGTAAATTGATGCGTTGCCCCGCGTTTGTGAGTTGGTGTGATGAAGTGTAGCCCAACATCCTGTGTACCATCATCATTTTGTAGATGTACCGGTTGTACATAATCGAGCTGGCAGAGTAACGCAATCACCACATCGGCAGATTCATCTAAACCACCCGGTAAATTGGTATGACGCGTATAACCGGCTGTGCGGACATATGTCCACAGGTCAACGAGTAGACTTTCGCTCAAGAATAAGGGTTGTGGCTCATCAGCGAGGATGACCAGATTTCTGCCCTTACGCCGATTATCGCGCCCGACGCTGAATTTGTGTCCAGTGTCCATCGTCTTAAATTTGGACTTCTTGCGGAGTAAACGGGTGATATCCCGCCAGAACTTATCGAAATTGACCGTCTGTGGCTCTCCTTCTAGCCAGGCACGCACGGTGCGGATATTTCGATGGTCGTCTAGATAGGGATCATCCTCATCATAGGCGTGGATGTAAACCGGAATCGGCAACGGATGCAGATAAGATTCCATCAACGGGCGCACCTCACGTTCCCAATCCAAACCGCCTAAACCACTGCCTAATCGTGGAAAGGATGCAGACGTGATCCCTTTTTGAGCATACATGGCGACGAAGGTTTGCAACCCGCGTTCAATATGTTCCAGACGCGACTTATTGCGCCAATGTTGCTTACTAGGGAAATTCAACACCCATTTATGCGCGGTACGGTAAAGCATCAATTGCCCAATTTCAAAGTCGCCACGTTGACAACGCTCACGATAGATATCGAACATATCAGGATAACACAGCTTAAAATCGCGTGCGATCCCTTTGCCCATCACCCCGACTGTGTTGACCGCGTTGACAAGCACCCGTGCCGGACTCTGCAATACATCTCCTGTCACATACGTAATCATGACCGTTATGCCAGCAGGGAGATCACAGCACTACTGACGTTATCGGTGGTATCTGCGCCGATGATGACCAGCAGGGTGAAAATGATAAAGACGATCCAGAAAAGCATGAGGGGCCACAACAACCCCGCCAATGCCGCGCCAATTACGCCATTTTCAGCAATATAGACGATTGGATTTGCGACAAAGCGCCCTAAACCCGCTTGTCCGGCAAGCGCCGCATCAAAGCGAAGGTCACGCGCCCAGTTTGCAATTTCTGCGTCGAAGAATAGCGTGATGAGAAAAGTCACTATCGCTACACCGACACCGATAAATAAATAACCGCGAATAGAGAATATCGAAGACAACATATGTCTGCGCTCCTTTCGGGAATAATTGTATATGTTCATTGTAGCGGAGTTCACGCAAAAAAGACTATAGTCTGCCGGTGGAATTTGTGCACAACTGTCGAGAAGTATGCTCATACGCGTGGTGGCGACGCTGTGAACAACACCTCAGAGAAAATCTGTAAAAATGTTTTAGTGGCTTTCAGATCCGCGATTGTTGATTGCCTCCTGTGACTTCCGTTTGCTTTGATGCGTAACCACAGCCGGGAGCCAGACGGAAAAGGTCGTGCCATGTTGGAGTATGCTATGCACAAAAATATCCCCCCGATGCAGGTCAACATATTGCTTTACAATGCGTAACCCTAACCCTGTACCGTTGATATGTTTTACGTTCGATGCACGATAAAATGTGTCAAAAATATGATCTTGCTCTTCTTTAGGGATGCCGATTCCTTCATCGGTCACTTCCACGCTCAAACCACTGAAATTTAACCACACATCAATCATAATCTGACTACCAGGGATGCTATACCGGACAGCATTACTAATCAAGTTATAGAAAATGTGATCCAGTGCAATTTTCCCACTGCGAAAGCTGGTTTGTGCTGTGTGGAAGGTTACGGATAACTTGTATTCTGGTTGCATAAGGGCATAATCACTGATTAAATCTTTAAAGAAAGTACGTATATTGATGGTTTCTGCCAGAATATGCAGGTTCTTGGAATCTGTTTTGCCCAGTATCAATACATCGTCGAGCAGGTGGATTAAACGTTGCACCTGTTTGTCAATTTTTTCAAGATGACTGAGTCGTTGTTCCTCGCCCAAACGATCTTTGTTTAATTTCAATAGTTCTGCGGAGGTTTGAATCACCGTAAGTGGGGTACGGAATTCATGCGAGACCATGTCAATCAATTGTTGACGGAAAGCGACGATTTCGCGTTCACGTGCCAGTTCTTCCTCTGCCCGTTGTAAGCGCGTGATGTCTCTCCCGACTGCTTGAATTGCGATGACCTTGCCCTGTTCATCTTCAATGCCATAATCAATCCATTGCACCGTGCGCTTGGTGCCATCTCGTCCCCGGATAAATGTGATTGTCTCCAATGGTGAAGGGTCTTTTAGCACGTCCGCGATACGGGCATAGATGGCTTTATGATTTTCGGGTAATGCAAACGGGATGAAACTCTTACCAATGATCTCTTCTTCAGTAATGTTGAAGTAATCACAATAGGCTTGGTTCGCATAAACCATCGTTGTATCGGGCAAATAACGACACACAAGCTCTATTTCACTCTCCAGTATGCCCTTATAATAGGCTTCGTTGTCACGCAAAGAGCGCTCAATCTCTTTTTCTTTAGAAATATCCCGCACAACGAAATAGAGCATGTCATCATCAACTGCGACAATATGCCATCCTGTCCAGAGTTCGGTATGTTCAGCAGTTTTTACCCGTAATTCCAACGCGTTATGTAACAGATGTGGGATGTCGGATTGCGTGACGATGTCATGTAGCGATGGGTAATCTTTATCGTGGATAAATGTACTAATCGGCGTATTCACCACATCTTCCATACGGTATCCACACAGACGAAGTAGCGGGGGGCTTGCGCTCAGAATTTGTGCTTCAGTATTCAAGACACATAGCATAGTATGCGATAGCTGAAAAAACTGGCGCTTAAAATCGTTTTCAATCACCGATTCAGTGAGTAATGCCCAGAGTAATTGCTCAATATCAGTATTTTTTGCTGTAGATAAGCGCTCTAAATGTTCTCGAAGTTCATCGGAAATATTCACAATTACCCATGATTTGTTGTTATATAAGATATAAGTCAACTATACAGATATTGTACGTCAAAAGATTGAAATAGAAAATGAAATATAAGCCTGTAATAAACTGTGCGTCAGTGTGATACCTGATTGATACTTATATGCGTAAAATCTAACGCAATTCTTCTGTGCCACCTATTCCAATCCGCAAAGACTACCGCTATAATGCGCCGGTATCGCCCCGATTTCAGGGGGCATGTTCACTGAGGTATAAGAAAACCGCTATGGCAACAACTACAGCAGATGTAATCAAGGACGGCATTGTCGTCAGCATCGCCTATAAACTGACCGTTGAAGGCACAGAAATTGAATCCACCGGCACTGATGCACCGCTTCAATACCTGCATGGTGCAGATAATATCGTACCTGGCTTAGAAAAAGCGCTGACCGGCAAGAAAGTTGGCGACAAAATTAGCGTGACGCTGTCGCCAGAAGACGCGTATGGCGAATATGATGACGAAGACATTGATACTATCGAGCGCGACGACATCCCTGATGCTGACAGCATCGAACCCGGTATGGAACTCTTGCTTGAAGATGAAGACGGCTATATGTTCGAAGCACTGGTAAAAGAAGTCAATGCAGATACGATTGTACTGGACTTTAATGACCCGCTTGCTGGTAAGACGGTGAGCTATGATGCAGAAGTGGTTGCGCTTCGTCCCGCAGATGAAGAAGAACTTGACCACGGTCATCCGCACGGCTTACTCGAAGAATATGACGAAGACTAACCCACCTGATAACGTAATAAACTGGTATCACACATTACGACCGTGTCTTATGAGGCAGGGTCGTTATGATTCTTTTTAGGACAAGACAACGCGCCCTCATGTACTCTATACCAAATCTAAATTTAACCGATGCTAATTTGTGTTTACCGCCGCGTATGTGCCGTGCTTGCCTGTGCTCAACCCATAGGTATGTCGTGGGCAATAATGAGGTATACAGCACGCAAATTGAGAAATTTACCACAAGCGTGGAATTAATCGGCGTAGACTGTTAAAACTGAGGAAGCTAACCATAAGGTTGGCATTTGGAACGGTGATTCGATCTCACACAAAGCACCGCGCCAAACACCTAACCGTATAGATGAATCCTAGACCGGATTCACAAGAGATGCAAGGAGTTGCTCTAAATGCGTAAACGCATGTTTAGTATTATCACGATCATTTTTGCTGTCGCTCTAACGATTACTGTTGCCCCTGTGGTTGCACAGGAAGGCTCTGTACTCAATATTTATTCTGCGCGTCATTATGGTGCAATGGAAACCCCCTTTGTCGCCTTTGAAGAAGCCACAGGCATTGAAGTCCGTGTTTCGCAAGGTTCCCCGCGTGA
>DAOTXB010000316.1:0-6521 GCA_034435575.1 Anaerolineae bacterium | reverse complement strand
TATACGAATGGTGAGCGTGACCCGGAGGCATTGCGGACGATCATACGCGATACAATATCTCAAGAACCCTTAGCCAATGTGGATTACATTTCAATAGCTGATGCCAAAACACTCGAAGAGGCGCATCATAGTTCTGAAAGCCCCCTGTTATTATCGTTGACGGTACAAATTGGTAAGCCACGATTACTGGACAATCGTGTGTTACCGTTAGCGCTCAACACGCGTGACGGCTTAACAAAGACTCTTGGATTTGTTAGCTGATATTAAGCTCAATTTATGAATTTCTGCCATATTTCTAATGGATTCTGGATACACTAACTTTGTAAAGTAACGCATCATCAAGGAGCAGCAAACGTGTTCTTCTTCGATACCAATTATTTACTGTTAGTGCTCATCCCGACGATGATTATATCGGGATTGGCGCAATTGTGGTTGTCCTCAGCATTTCAAAAATGGGGCAATACACGTAACAGCTTAGATTTAACGGGCGCGGCAGTCGGTGAACGGATTAAGCAATCTGCTGGATTGACTGCGGTAAGATTTGAAGGGGTAGAGGGGCGATTATCCGATCATTTTGATCCAGCGGGCAATATTGTGCGTATGTCGCAGGATGTGGCAACAAAACCATCGGTGGCGGCAATGGCAATCGTTGCCCATGAACTTGGTCATGCCCAGCAATACCAAGAAAAATCACCACTGATCGCTGTGCGTTCATTTCTTGTTCCGGCGATGCGCTTCAGCCCCACTGTTGCCTATGGGTTGATTGTGGCTGGATTTTTGTTCAATGCAACCGGTTTAATTTCATTGGGCATTTTGTTCTTCGGTGTGGTGGTGTTATTCATGCTGTTGACGTTACCCGTTGAATTCGACGCTAGCCGTCGTGGGATGAAATTGCTTGAGCAAGCCGGTGTAATGACAACTGATGATGATTCCAGCGGGTCGCGTCAAGTGTTGACAGCGGCGGCGATGACCTATGTCGCGGCGTTTATCTCATCACTGTTGACTTTGTTGTATTATATTAGCATTTTGCAGAGGCGTAATTAGCAGTTAGTGATGTCAGATCATGACTGCATTGTCATGTAAATTTCAACAGGATGGCGTATTTGGCGTGATATAGACCATTCCATTTTTATCTCTATTCATCGAAGTCATATTCGTCGATTTTGGAACGTAAGCGATGGATACGTCCATAATTGGGTCGAATGCGATTGATTGTGTTGAGCAAACGCCGTTTCCAATAGCGCCATCGATCACGTAAGCGGGCGCGGAAATAGCTGACACGTCGCCTGGACTGTACGATTCTGCTTCCCTGCACATTCTCAGGACGGGGCACACGCCATTGCACGACAATAGCGCCCCAGCTTAAGCCACCACCAAAACCAACAAAAACAATGTAATCGCCTTCTTGCACACGACCTTCCTGCACCGCTTCATAAAGTGCAATTGGAATGGATGCGGCTGAGGTGTTGCCATAACGGTTGACATTGCTCATGAATTTGGATTTATCCATTTCGAGGCTACGCGCCGCGGCGGTGATAATGCGGTCATTTGCCTGATGTGGAATAATGAGCGCGACATCGTTAAGGGTGATTCCCGCTTCGTACACAGCCTGGGTGACACTTTCGTTGATGACCCGTGTCGCAAATTTGAATACCTCGCCGCCGATCATAAACAACTTATTTAATTTGTGACCATTGTTATAGGGCGATTCCATCATGGGTAAACCGAGGAGGTCATAGCCCGCACCATCGGAACGTAATACGGAAGACAGCACACCGCCTTCATCATGACTCGCTTGTAGCACAATAGCACCCGCACCATCGCCAAAAAGAATGGAGGTTGAACGATCTGACCAATCCATTACACGGCTCATTGTTTCTGCGCCAATGATGAGCGCGGTTTTGATACTGCCAGAGCGGATGGCTTGTGTGCCCATATTGACAGCGTACACAAATCCTGAACACGCCGCGCTAAGGTCAAAAGCAGACGCTTTGTTCGCACCTAACCAGTGTTGTATCAAACTCGCTGTGCTAGGGAAGGCATTATCCGGTGTACAGGTGGCGACGATAATCATATCAAGCTCGGAGGGAAGTAATCTGGTGACTTCAAGTGCTTGTTGCGCGGCTTTAAGCCCAATCATTGATGTTGTTTCGCGTTCACCCGCAATGCGACGTTCATGAATACCAGTACGCGATTGAATCCATTCGTCGCTGGTTTCAAGAATCGCTTCAAGATCACGATTCGTCAGCTTATTATCAGGGACGTACATGCCCCAGCCAACAATGTTGGCGTAAATAGGCAATTTGGACTTTCCAGAGACGTTACTATTTTGTGCCATTTTCAGAATACTTGCCGAAAATTAACACTGCGTTGTGCCCGCCAAAGCCGAATGAATTACTCATTACAGTGTCAATGTTTTGGCTTTTGCCGACATTAGGTGTGTAATCCAGATCACATTCAGGATCAGGATTGTCCAGATTTACTGTTGGTGGAATAAACCGATCTTGTATGGCTTTGACGCAAAACACTGCCTCAACAGCGCCAGCACCGCCCATAATATGCCCTGTCACCGATTTTGTCGAACTGATGGGGGTTTCATAGGCAACTTCGCCAAGTGCAGTTTTTAATGCAAGCGTTTCGCTACGATCATTCAGCGTGGTTGATGTACCATGTGCATTGATGTAGTCAAGGTCTTTTGGTGCCAGCTTCGCGTCCTCAAGTGCCATATTAATCGCTTCGGCGGCACCTTCCCCTGTTTCTAGTGGGGCAGTCACATGGAAAGCATCTGATGTGTGTCCATAGCCGAGCAATTCTGCGTGAATTTTTGCGCCCCGTGCTTTTGCGTGTTCAAGGGATTCTAGTACAAGCACTGCCGCGCCTTCTGCGACGACAAATCCATCACGCTCTAAATCAAACGGACGAGACGCTTTTTGTGGCGCGTCGTTGCGTCGAGAAATGGCTGTCATATTGTTAAATCCAGCAATAGTTAGCTCTTCTAAAGCCGCTTCTGAACTACCCGCAAGCACAACATCACAACGCCCATAACGGATCATCTCCATGGCTTCGCCGATGCAATTATTCCCGGTAGCGCAGGCTGTTGTTAGGGCAAAATTCGGTCCTTTTAGTCCATATGTCATAGAAATTTTACCGGATGCCGCATCCGGTAACATCATCGGCACCAATAATGGACTGACTGATTTCGCGCCACGTTTTAGGTAGGTACTCGTACTGTTGAAAAGGGTTGCGACACCACCAATACCTGTTCCGACAACCACGCCGATGCGATAAGCGTTTTCTGGCGTAACCATCAACGTAGCATCATCAAGGGCTTGCTGTGCGGCATATAACGCCATCTGCGTCACCCGGTCAGTACGCCGTGCTTCTCGTCGTCCAAGAATTTCTGTGGGGTCAAAGTTCTTGACCTCGCCACCAAAATGGTTTTCGAGATGCGAGGTATCAAACCGCGTAATGGGACCGATGCCGGTAACACCCTCCGCAGTATTTTGCCATGCCTCTTCGACTGAGTTTCCGGTTGGGCAAACAATACCCATTCCGGTGATAACAACGCGCCGACGTTCCAAGAATTTCCTCCGAGCGATTGCCGCTGATGGATGAATCATGTTTCATTATAGACGATACAGGCATTTTGACTATTCCCATTCCCTACGAGCACACTTTCAACATTAGTGTGAATTGTATATCACGGGTTTAACCGTTAGTGTTCCCTGCTATAATATCGCGCTATGTTGATCAATGAAGGTATAGTTCAATGATTCTTGTCACCGGTGCCACCGGACACATTGGCAGACATCTTGTAAGAGCATTGCTAGCGCGTGGTCTGCCAGTGCGTGTACTCATTGGAGAGCAGCGTACACGTAGGCGAAGGCGGCGTGACACCTATCCGTGGGATGATTGTGAAACTCAGCCAGAGGTTTTCTTCGCCTCATTATTGGATGACGAAGCATTGTTTCGTGTAGTTACAGGTGTACATACCATCATTCATCTGGAAAGTGCCCAATGGTGGGGGCGACCACGCGAGTTAGAACGTATGGAAATTGTGGGTACTCGTAACCTGTTAGATGTAGCGCGTTCGGCGCGTGTCGGGCGTGTGATTGCACTCAGTCATCTGGGCGCGGCGGTATCATCTGCATTTACTGCGCTACGGATCAAAGGACAGCAAGAAGAACTCATCCGTAACAGTGGGCTTTCCTACACCATCATTCGATCCGGCGTTGTTTTTGGACCAGAAGATGCGTTTATAAATCATATTGCGATGATGTTAGCGGTGAACCCCTTTTTCTTCTTAATGCCGGGAAGGGGAGAGGTTGTAATCCACCCCATATACATCGATGATCTAGTGGAGGCAGTGTGTCGTAGTCTTGATCTCATTGATACAGTTGACCAAACCATTGATGTTGGTGGTTTAGAATACACCACGTTAGAAGACCTATTGCACACGGTCATGCGTGTTACTGGATCACCACGATTCATACTTTCTGTACCCCCCTATATATTACGTTCGGTGAGCGGGTTATATAGCCGTATCTTCCCGCGTGCATTAATTACACCACAATGGTTAGATTTACTCGCGGCAAGTCGCACCGCGCGCATCGGGAGTATGTATGATCGTTTCGAGATTCATCCACGTCGCTTAGAAGATACACTCCTCACTTATATGCCGAAAAAGCGATATTTCTTTTCCGCCGTTATATATACATTTCGCCGTCGCCCGCGTGGAATTTAATTCATTCTCTGGGAGTATTTATCATGTCAGATGTTGTCATCAAACCATTGCTTGACCTTCAAGATATGTATGAAGCGGTGCGTTTACAACAAATCTATTGGGGCACTGATGTCGAATCTGTCGTCCCGGCGCATATGCTCTATACCATCGCGCTTTATGGCGGGCAGGTACTTGTCGCGATGGATGATGATCGTATGGTTGGCGTTTTGATCGGTCTTTTAGGCGCGGATATTGAAAGTAATGGTAAACCCGCGATGGCAAATCTAATGATTGCTTCTAAGCGTATGGTAGTGTTGCCGGAATATCGGAGTCGCGGAATCGGACATCAATTAAAGCTGGCACAACGCGATTATGCGATGCAACAGGGTATACGATTGGTCACATGGACATTTGACCCGCTACTTTCACGGAATGCACATCTCAATATTCGTAAATTGGGGGCAATCAGCCAGAAATACGTCGAGAACCTTTATGGAACGGATGATAATACCGGTTTGGCATCGTTGGGGTCTTCAGATCGCTTATCGATCGAATGGTGGGTGTGGACACCACGTATTGAATCCCGTGTCGCTGGTCAGGACGAAAAACCAACCTATGCCATACAAATCGAGCGTGGCGCATCAGTGATTAATCCAGCATCTTTTGGAAGTTTTGCACAGCCATCAGACCAGTTTAATCCGCCAGACGTTGGGCATTGTCTTATCGAGATTCCGTTCAATATGCCTGAAATTATTGATGCTGATAGCGGGTTGGCGCGTGTATGGCGCACGCATACCCGTGATATTTTCCAACGGGTGATGTCTCAGGGTTTTATGGTTACAGACTTTATCCACGAAACAATTGATGAGCATCATCGGGCATTTTATGTGATGACACATCGTGAACAATTTGATTTCAATGTAGGAGATGTATGAGCAAACCTATTGACTTGATGACGTTAGAAGAACTTCGTGATTATGCGCGTTCTTTAGAAAAGCGATTAGCCGCATATGAACAGCCAGATTATGTTTATTTTTTGCATGATCCTAATGCAAACGTCATCAAAATTGGGCATAGTCGTAATGTGGATGAGCGTTTAAAGGTATTGACCCGGCAAACAGGACGATCACTTGAATTGATGGGTGTTATGCGTGGCGACAAATACATCAAGCGCAACCTACAGCAACAGTTTAAGTCTTTGCTCACAAACAATTCTGAATGGTTTCGTGCAGATGATACCTTGTTGAATTACATTAAAGAAAACACGACACAATTATCAAAGTAGAGGGGGTAGGATGACATTAGAAGGCAAAACTGTCGCTTTCATAGGCGCGGGCGTAATGTGTGAAGCGATGATTAAAGGCATACTCAACAATGGGCATGTAACACCGGAACGAATCGTTGCTTCTGACCCACATGAAGACCGGGGTCAGGAACTAGTCAATCGTTATGGATTACGTTTTACAACTGATAATTCTGTCTGTGTAAAGAATGCAGATGTTGTTGTGTTGTCTGTTAAGCCACAGGTGATGGATCGTGTTTTGCCAGATTTACATGGGGCGATCAAAGATGATGCGTTGATATTGAGTATTGCGGCTGGATACAAAATTCATCGAATCGCAGAAGGCACTGATTCACGCTATATCGTGCGTGTCATGCCAAACACACCCGGTCAAATTGGCGAAGGAATTTCCGTCTGGACAGCGACTGCCGATGTCAGTGGTCATCAACGTGAATGGGCAACGAACATCCTCAGCGCTATGGGGGAAACACTCTATGTGAGTGAGGAAAAATTCCT
>DAOTXB010000315.1:0-6514 GCA_034435575.1 Anaerolineae bacterium | reverse complement strand
ATGTGGCGGTGGATTTGACCGTTAACTTGAATGTGCCAGAACGCGACGCGAAGAAGAACAAAGGACGTTTTCTCGTTGGCAATTCGCGCCTTGTCGTTGGCTTAGAACCCGCAGAGGTCGGGATTGTTAAACTCCCGGTATCCACCATGCCAGATACCGCTGTTGCCGAAGATTACACCGTGACAATGGATTTAGACGCAAAACCGTTAGAAAAACCGACCCGTATCCGTACTACTGAGGGTGGCGGGTTGTTTAGCCTAAACAACGTCTCGCCACAGCAACAAGAGGTGATTCAACGCCTGAAGCAATTACACTTCTCCGTTAACAAAAAAGGTGGGTTATTTCGTGGTGGCAACACGCTAGAAGCAAAATTCGGGTTGATGCCCGGCAAAGTGGGCAAGATCGCTAAATTAGAGGCGGGCTGGGAAAGTATATGGAAATTAGAAGACAACAAAGATGACACCATGTTTCTGGATCGCTATGGCGAGCTGATCCGTGTACATACCATCCCTGCGCTCAAACGCAATATGATGTACAAAGCATTAAGTCAGCGTACCAAGAAATCATTCGCCACTGCCGGTTATCCGCTGAAAGCGATTGAATTATCACTGATTACCCGTGTCATGGTACTTATCCTTGAATATGCCAACATTAAAGAAATGACGCAAGGCGGGTTGGCGGCGGGCATCTATGATGTGAAGTCCGCATTATCCGCGAAAGAACGGGCGATTCGGGTTGAACCGCCAGAATTACCGCACTGGTTAAAGGCATTTTTACGCGTCGTGGCGAAGGATGAACGCTTCGCACGTGTACCTGCGAAAGCGATCCCACATTTTGTGTATGATGATCTTTTATTGGACGCGATCACGTATAGCTTTAAAGCGGTAGAAATCTCTACGGGCGAAGACCTCGGCACGGCTGAAGAGATGGATGAATATGCACAACGAGTTATCACCTCCCTAAAGCGTAAGGGCAAGATGGACTTTACGCATGCTTATATGCCACTCGTCATGGGGGGCATTCTGTTATTTGATCGAGTCACGCTGGGTGACGAACAACTGAAGGATGTGCTCAAAGAAATTCGGACGATGCTCTCTGAACGCATAGACGAACACGATGACGACAACGATGCAATCTTTGATATGACATCCATTGTCATCGACCACACACTCAAAAAGTTCGGAATGTTTGATCAATGATTAGAGACAAAACGCCATTTAAGCCGCTCTATCCTGATGTCATCGGCGCAATTACAGGTGGCAAACGGATCAACATGGAACACATGGAAGTTGCGCTCGGTGTGTTTCCGTCAACAGCTTATCTCAATCAACCGATTGAGGTCGTGCTGGTCATGCAAAATATGGTCAATCGGCAATTACAGATCAAAGTTGCTGTGCGCCTGCCAACCGCAGACCGCAAAAATAAGATCGCGGTTATCGAAACACCTAAAACACAGCTTTCGCTCACATTGGAAAGTGGCGAGGTCGGTGCGTTGCGTATCCCTATCATCGCCCGCCCACCCACGCAACCCGGAAAAGACTTCCCGGTGCGTGTGGCAATCCGCTATCGTGTGAAAGATAAGGACAAAGCACAGGCAGTGCGTCCGCCGGGTGGTGGCGCGCCCCCAAGTGTCTTGAGCGTGTCACCGTATAAGTTGCAGGTGCTCAAAGATGTAAAATATGCCCCGCATAAGTGGAACGATTCGACGGATATTTTGTCCGTCTATTTTGACCTCGCGCCGAAAGCCCTACCGAATACGGGCGAAGCGTATAAACCGCGTTATGAGCGACTATGGGCACAGGCAGAACTTAGCCAGGAGGTTGTCGCGGCTAAGGAATTTGCAGAAGAAGCGCTTGAACTGGCAAAAACCGCCCAATTTGGGAGTGCCTTCCCCTGGTTTATGGATGCGGTAGAAGAAAAGTTTGGTCAACGAGAAATGCCACTCATGCCCGGTGAAGTGCGCGGGATTGCCAAGATTATGGCATATACCGTTGATGATGCAGTACACCGTGAGCCGGATTTAGTTATTGAGAATACACGCTGGTATCGGGCACTGTGTCAGGTGCTCGCGCATAACCCTGATTTGCTGGCGATGGATCGTAATAAACTCATCAGCACCAAGGTCTTTGAATCGGTGATGTATGAGGCGATTCTGCTGGGCTTTAACATCTTGCAAAGTCGTGTTGCAGAAGATTTGGGCAATAAGCAAGAACAACTGGCATATGCAGATCGCGTGATGACGTGGTTCTCCGGTCATGGCGAAGCAGATCTATCGTATGTGTATTTACCGCTAGTCTTGTGTGGGCTTATCGTCTCGCGCTGGGTAAAATCTACCATGATGGAAAACCCCTGGGATATTGTTGATGAGTTGATCGAAGCGTATCATGCGCGCGCACGTCTCACCGGCGCGACAATGGATACCGTGTTCGATATGCTAGATACGCTGATCGAAACACAAACCAAGACACTCACCTTACAACGGGTCGAACGCCCTAAGCGTAATTGATCCATCCGCTTGATAACGCTCTACTCTACAACCACAATTACACCTATTACGTATAGAGTATAGTGGTGGGAGAGAGTAGAGTAATTTTCATGACAGACCTAAAAAATGAACCAATTGAAGACGAGATCCGCCAGCGTGTAGAAGCACGTTTTGCGGCACGCGAGGAGTTTTATCAGCATCTTGCCGTATTTCTCACAATTAATCCTTTACTGTGGGCGATATTCTTTTTTGCCGGTGCGGATCATCCCTGGCCCCTATGGGTCTTTTTTCCGTGGGGATTTGGTCTCTTAGCGCACTACTTCGATTATTATACGAAACACGGTGCAGGGCGTGACCGGCGCGAACAACGCATTCAAGAGATGATAGACCGTGAGCGCAGACTTTTGTATGGGGACGATGCTCACAAGCTCAAAAATGAAGCGCTATTCTACGACGATGACACACCTTTCACCGAAGAACACCAGCGCTAGTCAATATTCCTAACACAATAAAAAACCACCGCATACTCGCCAGTGTACGGTGGTTTTGTGTTGATCTTATGTACAGACAGGTAACGATGTAGTCGAGTTATTGCACATTGGGATCATTCGGATCAGCATCGCAGGCATCGCCAAATCCGTCACCATCTGTGTCTGTCTGGTCGTTGGGCACAGTGACGCAATTATCCTCCCAATCATACCAGCCGTCACCATCAGCATCCGGCGGTGGCACAGGACAACCAGCCCCATCCACACCAAAGCCCTGATCACCATCGAACGGACACGCATCCACATCATCTCTAAAACCGTCACCGTCGCTATCCGGTGGCGGGAATGGACAGCCGAAGCTATCAATACCGTACCCCTGATCGCCTGTGAACGGGCAAGAATCAACATCATCCGTAAAGCCATCACCGTCGCTATCCGGTGGTGGGAATGGACAGCCGAAACTGTCGACACCAAAGCCCTGATCGCCTGTGAACGGGCAAGAATCAACATCATCCGTAAAGCCATCACCGTCGCTATCCGGTGGCGGGAATGGACAGCCGAAACTGTCGACACCAAAGCCCTCGTCACCCTCAAACGGGCAAGAATCAACATCATCCGTAAAGCCGTCGCCATCGCTATCCGATGCTATCGGACAACCGTCACCATCGACACCAAAGCCCTCGTCACCCTCAAACGGACAAGAATCAACATCATCCGTAAAGCCATCGCCATCGCTATCCGGTGCTATCGGGCAACCGTCACCATCGACACCAAAGCCCTCATCACCCTCAAACGGGCAATCATCGACATCATCCGTAAAGCCGTCACCATCGCTATCCGGTGCTATCGGGCAACCGTCACCATCAATACCGGAGCCTTCATCACCCTCAAACGGACAATCATCTATATCATCCGTAAAGCCGTCACCATCGCTATCGGCACGCTCACAGACATCACCAAAACCGTTTTGATCGCTGTCTAGTTGATCGCTATTGGCATCTGCGGGGCAGTTATCTTCCCAGTCGAACACGCCGTCGCCATCTGTATCTTCTGTGCCGAAGTCACACGCATCGCCGACAAGGTTACCGTCACTATCTGCTTGATCTGTATTTTCGACCTCTGGACAATTGTCTTCAAAGTCGAATACGCCGTCACCATCGCTATCGACATCACTAAAATCGCAAACATCACCGATTCCGTCATCATCCGAGTCGCCCTGTCCAAAGTTCCATGTGAAGGGACAATTGTCTTCAGAATCGATGATCGTATCACCGTCAAAGTCGCTGTCGTCATACAAATCGCAGGCATTGCCCACGCCATTATCATCGTCGTCATCTTGATCGGGATTATAGGTGAACGGACAATTATCTTCCCAATCAAAGACTGCATCCTGGTCAGAATCTTGATTGGCTTCGCAGGCATCACCAATGCCATTTAGATTATCATCACGCTGTTGTGGGTTGAAATCATACGGGCAGTTATCGTCGAAGTCATCAAAACCGTCGCCATCCCAATCATAATCATCCTCACACACATCACCGATGCCGTTACCGTCGTCGTCTGTTTGACTGACATTAGCGGTGTAAGGGCAATTATCTTCCCAGTCAAAGACCCCATCACCATCCCAATCATCAACGTAATCGCAGGCATCCCCCACACCATTGTCATCACCATCCAATTGTTCAGGATTAAAGGTCAATGCACAGTTATCGTCGTCATCGGCAATGCCGTCACCGTCTACGTCACCATCGTTGCCAAAATCGCAGGCATTCCCCACGCCGTTATCATCGTCATCACGTTGTTGCGGGTTAAATGTGAACGGACAATTGTCTTCATAATCGAACCAGCCGTCATAATCACTATCAATGTCATTACCGCACAGGTCACCGACCCCGTCACCGTCTGTATCCACCTGACGCGGGTTAAAGACATATGGGCAGTTGTCATCGTCATCATTGACGCCGTCACCATCCCAATCCGCCTCAAAATCGAACGCACAGGCATCGCCAACGCCATCATCATCGTCGTCATTTTGATCGGGATTATAAGTAAACGGACAATTATCATCGTCGTCAAGGATGCCATCGAAATCCCAATCATCACCGGCATCGCCTTCACATAAGTCCCCGATGCCATTACCATCAGAATCAGCTTGTAATGGGTTATAGGTGAATTCACAATTGTCATCGTCGTCAAGGATGCCGTCATAATCCCAATCATCATCGAACACCTGATAGCAGTATTCATCGCCATTGCCGGTGTCGTAACATTCAACTGATGACTGAACGAACCCTGCGGTATCAGAATCACAGGCATCGCCCAGACCATTTCTGTTTGAATCACGCTGTTGTGGGTTGGCGGTACGCGGGCAATTGTCTAAGTAATCTGCTACACCATCGCCATCCGCATCGAGCAGATCGTTTTGCGAATCACACGCGTTGCCGATGCCGTCTAAATCACTATCCCGTTGATATGGATTTGGAACATCCGGGCAATTATCCACACGATCAGGGATTCGGTCACCATCACGATCCTGACGTTGCGCGGTAGGAATATTTCTGGGCAGTCGTACCTGTGTCCCGCCTCCAATGTCGCGCCCAACATTACCCACCTGTGCGGTAAATGAGGTATTGTTCGCCCCACCTTCATTATCGATCACCACGCCAATTTCATACGAACCGCGCGGGGCGGGGCGGGTGCTATATTGGAAATTCATCGATTGTCCGGTGAAAGTCAGTACCTGACTGGCATCACGGGCGACAAAATCATTATTTTCGTCCAGCGATAACCACGACGGCACAAATTGATCGCCCTCGTCAAAAGCGATTTCAAAAGGCATACGCCCAGCAGATGACTCACGAATGCCCCACATACTGGTGATTTCGCCTTCACTCAGCGCGGCGACATTGCTCGCACGTACCGGTTGCCCCGCTTCGCCCAGCGGTAAACTGACGACCAATTGTGCATCAACCACAGTACCATCGGTGGGGATAAAGCGCCCGTTGATGATGCCCTGCGACGGATTACTGCGATTAACGATCAGCAAAACAGGGACTTCAATATCCGCGCCGTCGGTAATCACGGAGATTTGCGGTTCCCATTCCACCTGTTGCGTGTTGCTCTCGCCGAGGCGGTCATAATCCACCAGAATGGGTTGCCCATCTACCGCGGTGAAGTTCACATAAAACGCCGCTTCCGTTAAGCCAGAGCCGGAAATTCCCAGATTAATCAGCACGCTATCGCCATCTGCCGCCGCGCCTAATACCTCACTCGCGGGGCGTTGTAACCCCTCTGCCACAGCGGTTTCATAAAATGTATCGAGGAAGGAGCGCCACGGGAGCATCGATTGCTGTGTCTCCTCGCGGTATAGCTCTGCCCGTCCATCATCGACATAAAAGCGCAATGCACGCGGAAAATAGACCGATAATCCGCCCGTTTCCTGAAACGGTCCGTTCCCGCGATGGTATGTGACCATCTGATCAATCGTAGAAACCACCTGAGTGGCGGCGCGGGCAAGTGCCGGATATTCTGGTGAATCACG
>DAOTXB010000314.1:0-3086 GCA_034435575.1 Anaerolineae bacterium | reverse complement strand
AGCCGTGGCAGGTTTTACAACCTCGATCCTGTTTGCAGGGGCAAGGTTTATATTTCTTTGCATTGTACATCATAATCAATCTCCGTTCAAGGTTTTAGCAATGTCACGGGCAAGCTGGTGGTAACTATCGCAAAACATCCAGAAAGCGGGGTTCTCTGTGTTAAAATACGAACGGATCCAGTTGCGAAGTTCGTCAATTTCTTCTACGGTTAATTCATAATCACCAATCCAGCTATGTAGATAATCCGTAACCGATTCAGCGTCATTTTCATCGAATGTTTTCAACCGCCAATCGGTGAATAGCTCATACCCAATCCCACAAGGAAAGTATTTCATGTAATCCAGGCACGTCCAATCGGCCCAATCGTCCATTTCTGATGGGCAGTGGTATCGTATATAGGTGTGAACCTCCGGGGAAAGCGGGTGTGGACCTTCGTCCAAAACATCATTGAAAAATGCCTGTACAACGTCTGAGAAACGTTCAATTGAGACTGGATACTGCCGAACTGAGTTAGATAATTGTATATTAAATTCTGCGTATTCTTCTGAGTAAGATTGCATGGTTAACCTCTTAAAGCGTTATATGAACTGTAAATTCGATTTCACCAGAATCTTGGCGTTTGACGGGAGACCAACGATCACAGTATAGCACAACAGCAAACATTTGACCGTCTGCCGCCGCCAGTTCAATCATTTTAGTATCATCGGTAAGATGATAGTAATGCCGATGAAGCGCGTCTTCTGTATAAGACCAAAAAGGCTTTTCCGGTTTGTTGTCTACGGCAAACAGATCAAACAGTTTCTCGTATTTTTCATCACCGGGTCTATACGTTTCTTTGAATGTGTACATAGTCATTTCTCCAATCGAATATACAGGTTGTTACGAACGTGGATACAATCTACAGTGATGTACTGGTCAATAATGTACTTATCATCAAACCAAGAACGATATTGGTTAGCCTTATCGCCAAAAATTGCATCTAATCGATCTTCTAGTTCATCCCTAGGATCAAACGTGATACAAGAACTGTAGGCCTCAAGAACGTCAATATAAGTGCGACGTACACCGCCGTCCTCCCAAATAGCATCAAAGATTTCTTGCTCATCGTACATCATGGCGTCATATTCTTCATAAGCGTCTTGTTCTTGTTTCCAATATTTGTACTGGTCAAACATATCTAGTGGTTGATCACCGAAACGTTCACAGATCCATTCGTTGTCAACAGACACACGGTAGTCTAAACCGTCTTTTTCAACCCACATCCATTCGTGTTCTGTTTGCCAATCGCCATCAATGTCAAATTGACGAAATTTAAAGATCTGTACCTTGCCTTTCTTAGTATAAAGAAGAATATAATCACCGTCCCAAATGTGACGTTGCTTATTCATCGGTTAGCCCTTTCGCAATATCTTCAATAACTGAGTCCATTGAAATTGCTTGACCTGTTGTACTTCGTCCCCACACACTATAAAAGTCAGCAAATTCATGTAAAACAATTTCACCTTTATCTTCTAGTTTGTCTGCTAACCAGTCGCTAATGAACCAGTATTCATAAACATCTTCATGATTGTAATGCCCAACGGCACCACTGCTATGAAGAGGCACTGAACCCCCGAACTTGCGGAATTCGTAGTCATAGTTGCGCTCAGGGTTGTTTTCACGAAGTTGGTAGATAGATGTTATCTGAGTGGGTTGATAGTTTTTAGTCGTCTTGAGTAAACGCTCAATTGCTTTAGATGTAGGGTACATTTTATGTACGATGTACGTTGCACACAAATACACATCATTGCGGACAATATTTTCTGCAATCGCTTGTAGTGACGGTTCCATTACTTTTTCTCCATGAGTAATTTATACGCTTGTTTTACTGCGGGTACGTGATGTTGATCACGTTTCCATTGTAACATACTCTTGTGTCGATCCAACGCAGGAATTTCAACACAGTCTTCGATGTATTTGATCAGATTGTGAAAATCACCGCCCTTCTGCATATTATTTAACACCCCGTAAAGATACGCAAGAACATAATCATGACTGTAGACGTGTATGTGCCAGATGCACCCATTGATCTTAACGAAGAATTCGTCGTTAGAAACTGCTACGATAGACATCATTGAGGTATCCTTAGATCTTTATAGGATAGCGCAAAACGGTGGTAGACTCTCTGGTACTGGCCGTCGTGGTACTCAGGCTGATACAAATCGACACAAGTAAAGTACGGGTAATCATTGCGACTTTTATAACCATCCGAAACCCGGGGGACCGCTACAGACGTTACTCGTCCGATTAAGCCTGGATAAAACGTAAAGTCTCGATCTGCATACGAACTGGCGATGTAAATATAGTCATTACGAATGGTGACAATCGAATTGATAGGCCACTGTAGGATGTATTTGGGTAATTCGGTTATGTCGCGTCCGTCAAATAGTGGTTTGTCCAACCGCTCTGTTAGGTAATTTTGTGTATAGTAGCAGGGTACATCATTGGCAATGAGTTTTCGCCACGCAGATAAAACGGTTGATTTGACTTTTTGGTTGCTAAATTTTTCTGGATAATTCCAAACAAGGTTGTTCATTTGATTATACTGTAACGTGGGGTAATCAGTAAACCCATCAGGGTTGGTGACAACAACATCCCACCCCCAACCCCCTTTGCCATATTCAACGGTATAGCCGTCGATTTGTTCTTTGTACATATTCGGATGAAATATCATTGAATAACCTCCATGTCTACGTAATATTGCGAGTTAATAGTGAAAAGTCGAATACGACTGTATACGGTAACGTCAAACCAGAAATCATCCCAATTGATTGCAATCTTACCGTCGTCATTAACAGTGAGCCAGTCAGACAACTCGATTTCTTGATCGTCATCATCCCAATCGTACCAAGTATTGTAACAATCTTGGATAGCGTCTTGGATTTCACCAAGCATATGAACCGGGTCTTCTCGTTCGTCGCTAGATGGGTAAACATTGTCTACATACCCAAGGTGACCGCCACTTAAACGGAAGTGGCGGTCTTTATATATACAAAGGCACTGTTGCCAAGGCGTAATATTGTATAACTTGTTGCCGACTTTAGGG
>DAOTXB010000313.1:0-5632 GCA_034435575.1 Anaerolineae bacterium | reverse complement strand
TAGGCTATGTTAATGCCAAAACGAGTAAAATATCGTAAGCAAATGCGCGGGCGTATGCGCGGTAAGGCGAATCGCGGTGCGGTCGTACAGTTCGGCGATTTCGGACTGCAATCAACCGAACCGGTCTGGCTGACAAGCCGTCAGATCGAAGCCGCCCGTCGTGCAATCGTCCGTTACATTAGACGACGGGGCAAGATTTGGATCCGCGTGTTCCCGGATAAGCCAATTACCCAAAAAGCCGCAGAAACCCGTATGGGTAAAGGTAAGGGTAATGTGGAATATTGGGTCGCGGTGATTAAGCCGGGGCGTGTGCTGTTTGAGATGAGCGGTGTGGAAGAAAGCATCGCCCGTGAAGCACTGCGCCTGGCTGCCCATAAGTTGCCCTGCAAGACGAAATTCGTCAAGCGCATCGACCCCATTTCTGGGCAGGAGGTGAGCTAATGGATATACGCGAAATTCGTCAGATGACTGATGATGACTTGCTGGATGCCGTTGAAGATAAGAAAGAAGCACTCTTCAATTTGCGCTTTCAAAAGGCTTCCGGTCAGCTAGAGAACACCAACGTGATCCGCGATGCAAGACGTGACCTGGCACGGTTAAACACCGTCTCCCGTGAACGTGAGCTGGCATTGCTGGTGACAGGAGAGGAAGAATAGTATGGCTAATAATCGCAAGCGTCTGCAGGGGCGCGTGGTGAGCGATAAGATGGATAAGACCGTTGTTGTCTTGGTCGAACGTCGCAGTATGCATCGTACGTACAAGAAATTTTTGACTACGAGCACCAAGATCATGGCACATGACGAAAGCAACACGGTTCCAGAAGGTGCGGTTGTACGCATCGTAGAAAGCCGTCCCCTCAGCAAAAATAAACGCTGGGTGGTTGAAGAAGTTGTCGAAAATCCAAACGACATTCTGGCGGAAACTGAAGGCGAGGAAGGTTAAGCACCATGATCCAGACTGAATCTCGCCTTAAAATTGCCGATAACAGTGGCGCGCAAGAAATTCTTGTGATCCGTGTACTCGGTGGCTCAAAGAAAAAATATGGCCGTGTGGGCGATATCGTCGTAGGGACGGTGAAATCCGCCAATACACAGGGGAACATCAAAAAGAGTGAGATCGTGCGTGCGGTTATCGTACGGACAGCAAAGGAATATCGTCGTAGTGACGGCTCCTATATCAAGTTTGATGATAACGCCGCTGTGATCTTGGATCAGGATTTGATGAACCCGCGTGGAACCCGCGTTTTCGGTCCTGTTGCGCGTGAATTGCGCGATAAGGGCTACATGAAAATCGTTTCGCTCGCGCCTGAGACCCTTTAGGGAGAGACAACACATGCAACGTATCAAACAAGGTGATACCGTTGAAGTGGTTGCCGGAAAAGACATCGGTGTGCGCGGCGAAGTGATCGAAGTGTACCCGAAAAATAACCGTGTAATCGTTAGCGGTATAAATGTAATGAAGCGCCATCAGAAGGCGCGCCAGGCTGGTAACCAACAGATACCGGCACAGATTGTAGAATTTAATGCACCGCTGGATTTATCAAATGTGATGCTGGTTTGTCCTCATACGGATGAACCCACCCGTGTCGGCTTCCGTTTTACTGATGCTGGGCGAAAGGTGCGTTATTCCAAAAAAAGCGGTAACGATATTGATTAGGACCGGAGCGAGTAGAAAATGGCAGTTGAACAACCTTTAAAGACCCGCTACCGGGAAGAGATCATGCCGGCACTCATGGATGAGTTTGGCTATGGGAACACCATGCGGGTACCAGGTATTAGCAAGATCGTCGTCAATATTGGTGTCGGAGAAGCAATTGATAATCCGAAATCTTTGGATGGCGCGGTTGAAGACCTACGGATGATTACGGGTCAGCAACCAATAGTGACCAAAGCACGTAAGAGTATCGCTACTTTTAAACTGCGTGAAGGACGTGCGATTGGTGTGAAGGTAACCCTGCGTGGAGAACGCATGTGGGCGCTGTTAGATCGCCTCGTGAACATTGCTCTACCCCGTATCCGCGATTTTCGTGGTGTACCGGCAAAGCTCGATGGACGTGGCAACTATACAGTGGGTCTCCGTGAACAGCTCGTATTCCCGGAAATTGATTTCGACAAGGTGGACAAAGTGCGTGGGATGGAACTGACCATCGTAACCACTGCTGAAAATGACGAAGAAGGTCGCCGCCTGCTCAAATTGCTGGGTATGCCTTTCCAAGAAGACTAAGACGAGAAATAGCGGAGAAACGTAATGGCTAAAAAATCAATGATTGCTCGTGAGAAAAACCGGAAGTATGCCGTGCGTGTGCAGAACCGTTGTAAAAAATGTGGGCGCCCACGGGCGTACATACGCCGGTTCGGCTTATGCCGTATTTGTTTCCGCGAGATGGCACTAAAGGGTGAAATTCCCGGTGTCGTGAAATCAAGCTGGTAGGAGTGCGGCGAAAATGACAAGCGATCCAATTGCAGATATGCTCACGCGCATCCGTAACGCTCTCATGGCTGGAAAGCCGAGTGTGGATGTGCCAAAATCAAATATTAAGGTGGAAATCGCACGTATCCTCAAGGAAGAAGGTTTTGTCCTTGACTATACAATCGGTGATGAACAACCGGTAGCGATTATCCATATTTCATTAAAGTACTTTGGTTCCCGCCGGGAACGTCGTCCGGTTATTACCAACCTAACCCGCATCAGCAAGCCGGGGCGACGCGTCTATCGCAATCGCCGTGACCTGCCGCGTGTGTTAAGTGGTACGGGCATTGCCATCGTCACAACTCCTAAGGGCGTGATGACAGCACAACAGGCACGTCGTGAACGTGTTGGCGGCGAAGTACTGTGCTACGTATGGTAGTTATTTAGGGAGCGAACGATGTCACGTATTGGTAAACAACCGGTTACGTTGCCTGACAAGGTCGATGTCAAAATCGATGGTCAGGACGTAGTTGTTAAGGGACCCAAGGGCGAGCTTTCTTTGACCGTTCACCCTGATATGAGCGTAGAATTGGAAGATGGCGTACTTCATGCGAAGCGCCCTTCCGATGAACGCCGCCATCGCGCATTACACGGGCTAACCCGTGCATTGCTTGCGAATCTGGTGACTGGTGTGTCCGACGGATTCCGTAAGACCCTTTTGATCGAAGGTGTCGGCTATCAAGCCATCCTCGAGGGTAAAAATCTGGTGTTAAAGCTGGGCTTCTCCCACGATGTGACGATTGAACCACCGGCAGATGTTTCCTTTGATGTCCCCAAAGAAAGTCGTGGTCGTACAATTCATATTGACGGCATCGACAAGCAAGTAGTGGGTCAGCTTGCGGCGAATATTCGCAAATTGCGTCCACCGGAACCCTATAAGGGTAAAGGTGTTCGCTATCATGATGAGATTATCCGTCGTAAAGCGGGTAAGACGGCTAAGTAGGTAAGGTTTACACTATGGCAGATGTAAAAGGTAAACAGAAACACGCGTCACGTAAGCGCCGCCATCGCCGTGTTCGTGCCCGTATTGAGGGCACAACCGAGCGTCCCCGGTTGAACGTGTACCGTAGCCTGTCCAATATTTTTGTACAGGTGATTGATGATGTTGAAGGCAAGACTTTGGTGTCTGCTTCAACAATTGATAAAGAAGTCGCCGCTGATGTTAAGGGTAAAACCAAAGTTGAAGCGGCACGTATTGTCGGTAAATTTGTTGCTGAACGTGCAAAAGACGCTGGCGTAGAAACGGTTGTTTTTGATCGTGGTGGCTATCGTTACCACGGACGCATCGCCGCGCTTGCAGAAGGTGCCCGCGAAGGCGGCTTGAAGTTCTAATCTGGAGTAAATAAGTATGGCAGATAGACGAGGAAGAGACTCACGCCGCGACGATGATCGTGAGGAATTGGATGAGCGCGTAGTTGACATCACCCGTGTTGCTAAAGTAATCAAGGGTGGTCGTCGCTTTGCCTTCCGGACAGTCGTGATCGTGGGCGATAATAAAGGACGCGTCGGCATTGGTGTCGGTAAAGCGCGTGGCGTGCCGGATAGCATCCGTAAAGGTGCAGAACGTGCCCGTCGCAATATGCGTAAGGTTGCGCTTTCCGGTTCTACCATCCCCCATCAAGTGACCGCCCGTCACTCCGGGGCGCGTGTATTGCTGAAGCCTGCTTCGCCCGGTACCGGTGTGATCGCCGGTGGTGGTGTGCGTGCAGTGCTAGAAGCAGTCGGCGTGCATGATATCCTGACCAAGAGTCAGGGTAGCGCGAACTTATTGAACGTTACAATGGCAACTGTAAAGGCACTGGAATCCCTGCGTTCTGCAGAAGAACTAGCATCCATGCGGGGCAAACCAGTTGAGACAGTGCGTCCGTTCTGGGAACGTCGTAAGGACAAGGCAGAGGTTCTGGTAGGCGAGGGCGCTGAAGCTAATGACGCGGAGGCTGGTGATGAGTAGTGATACAAAGCACCTGCGTATTACGCTAGTACGAAGCGTAATTGGCTCTAAGCAAAAAGCCCGTGCAACCGTAGAAGCACTTGGCTTACGTAAAGTCAATACAAGTGTTACACATAAAGAAACACCTCAGATTCTTGGCATGATTAATCGTGTCAGTCATCTGTTGAGTGTTGAAGAGGTAGAGGTAGAAGACGCATGAAATTACATGATCTGAAACCCACACCCGGATCAACCAAAAAGAGAACCCGCGTTGGTCGTGGTATTTCGGCAGGTAAGGGTAAAACCGCCGGTCGTGGTACCAAAGGTCAGGGCGCGCGTTCCGGTGGCGGTAAAGGACCGTATTTTGAGGGTGGTCAGTTACCCTTGGTTCGCCGTTTACCGTTTAAGCGTGGTTTCACCAACATCTTCCGCATTAATTATCAAGAAGTGAACGTTGAATCCCTCAACGAACGCTTCGAAGATGGTGCGGATGTTACACCAGAAACACTGGCAGAAGTCGGTCTGGTGCGAGATGGTGATAAACCGGTTGTGATCCTCGGGCGTGGAGAACTTAGCAAGAAACTGAATGTACAAGCGCATCGTTATACCAAGAGCGCGCTTGAAAAAATTACCGGGGCTGGTGGTACGAGCGAAACGCTCAAACTTAAAGTCATCGGTGCACGGGCAACTGTGAAGAAATTACGCAAGGGCGATTACGAAAAACTAGAAGCCGCTGACTCTGACGAGTGAACAGCCTCTAGAGTGATCCGCACAATGTGGTAAGAGATTTGTCACACATGGTCGCTATTGTAAAATACAACATCACATAACGGGTCGGTTTGTCGTGAGATATTCGTCTTCGCCGACCCCTCCATGTGAGAGTAGCCGATTTGTGTTGTGGCAATACACAAATAAGCGGTTTGCCCGAAAACTAAGACAGTTCAAAGGAAATTAGGCAATGATTGAAGCTTTACGTAATGCCTGGCGGCTTTCTGATGTTCGTAATAAGCTATTAATTACCGGCTTGATTATCGTCATCTATCAGTTTGCGGCGCATGTACCCGTTGTCGGCGTGAACCGCACAAATTTAGAGACGCTGCTTGATCCAGCGACAGCAGGTGGTAACTTCGTACAGGTGTTGAACCTACTCTCTGGTGGTGCAGTTGCTAACTTTAGCATTCTTGCCGCTGGCGTATATCCTTACATCACCGCATCGATTATTTTCCAATTGTT
>DAOTXB010000312.1:0-2035 GCA_034435575.1 Anaerolineae bacterium | reverse complement strand
CTTGGTCTGGGTATGATGTTCCGTCGTTACCCGATGAGTGCGCTGTTTTTGCTGGTCAGTTACCTGTTAGAAGCGGTGTTGAGCGCCAATTTTCGCGGGAATGCACGACAGTTCACCTATTATTTGCCGTCATTTGTGGTGTTGATGTTCGCATTTGCGTATGGTCTTATCACCCTATGGAATGGTGTGCAGAATAGCGCACAGGAGGTCATCTCACGTCTGCTTGCCCGCCGTTTTATGCCCGCAATACTGGCAGGGCTTGCGCTGATGCTCGTAGCAATCATTCCTCTCGTGCAATTTAACAACACTTATGCCGATGCGCGAGAACGGGCGATTTATGGCGATGCGCTCGATTTATGGCGACAAACACTCAAGTCTGGCGATATGGGCACACGCTTGACGGATTCGCTTGATCGTCTGCCACCAAATACCGCGCTTGCGTCTGATTGGGAGCAGGTGACGATTTTATGGTACGAGCAACAGGTTGAGGGTGTACGCGAAGATATTGCAGTATTTTACCCGATTGAGCGTTATAGTCAGTACACAGGAGAGCGTCCGGTGTGTTTGGCGCGTCATGTGCCCGTGAGCACAGAATGGCACCCGACCAATATCGGGGCGTTTATCTGCCTGAATAATGCGCCACAGACCACTTTACCGGAAGCGATTACCCCGATTGAACGCGCACTGTTTACGCCCGACGGTGATGCTGTCATGACCCTTGCCGGTTATGTGGGCGAGCTATCTCAAATGAATGCGGGAACGCATGTGCCGATCACGCTCTACTGGCAAGCATCCACCGACATTGCACAGGGGTATTCGGTCTCATTGCAATTATTGGATGAGAACTGGAATTTTGTCTGGTCGCGGGACATCCAAGCGCCTGTAATGGGCACATACGCCACCTCTCGCTGGGTGGACGGTGAGGTGGTCGGCGATTATCATGAAATTGACCTGCCACGCACCATCGCGCCCGGACGGTATCGGTGGACGGTGGTCGTTTATCGACAGGACGAAGGCGGGAATTTCATCCAATTGCGCGATATAGATGGAAATGTCAATATTGAAGGTGGCGTGTTCGACGTTACCGCCGATTAATTTGCTTATAACGAAACTGAGGACTTATGCGCGGACGATACCATATCGGGATACTGCTCATTTTAACCGTCATTTTAGCCGCCTGTGGTGGGGATGGCGCTGAGTCTGCCGTAGAGGTCGGACCCACTTTAACACCTGTGCCCTCCTCCACCAATACGTTGACCGCAATGCCGACCAATACCCTCATGCCGACGATAACGTTTACACCGTCCAGAACCCCGGTGCCAATGGAACTGATTCCAGCAGAGGGGGATGTACCACCCATTACAATTGACCTGCCGGAAGACTGGCGAACGCAGTATTATGCACTGCCCATCCAGGATGTTGACGGCAGTCTGCGCCCGCTTCAGATTGCGGCATATGATGGACCGGTCACGGGTGGGACGGGCTTTATCGTGCTCATCTGGGGCTTCCCCAATGTCAATGTGATGGACTCACTCACCAATACACGGCGCGAAACGCTATGGCTAGATGGTCTGCGCTTCTGGCGATTACAGATCAACGAAATCGATTGCAACATCGGTTCAGATCTTCAGCGTGATTTCATGGTGGGTGGATTGCCCGCAGTGGGTACATTTATCTCTGCGATTAATTGTCCCAATGATCCCGATACAGCCGGATGGTTCGCGGGCTTAGAGTCAGAAGGCATGAACTTCCTATTTTATGCCTTTACTGATCCGCGTGAGGCGATTGAGGTAGACGGCGCGGCACCCGCAGAATTACAGGGACTTTTGAATACGGTGCAATTCCGCGTACAAGATTGGATTGCGGAAACATCCCTGACCGCGACAGCACGCGCAACTCTTGAAGACACTACGGAAGTGATACCGGAAGCTACACTAACGGCAGAATCGGGTGATTAACCTACGCCGAGAATTTGCTATGGGCAAAACTCCTGTGGCTGGCTACACTCAAATTGATCGCTTTTGACCATGTGAAC
>DAOTXB010000311.1:0-4648 GCA_034435575.1 Anaerolineae bacterium | reverse complement strand
GCTGAAAATCATCGTAAAATTGCACAGGGTATTGAGGTGGTTTACATAAATGACAATGCCTATGCGAGTGCTCTAGTAGAACATTGGCGCATTGCCGGGGTCACTACGAAAGAAGCCAATTACACCAACACAGCCGCCGATCAGGCGATGAATGTAGGCGACTTGAAAAACGCGCTTGCCTTATACGAACGCACACTTGCACTATTGCCTGACACGGATACACGTACCCTTCGCGCTTTATCGGGTAAGGCGATGGTAAAACAGCGTATTGGGGAATTTGACGATTCACTTGCTATAATCACTGTGGCACGAAAACGTGCAAAACAACTTAATGATGCAGTTGGCAAAGCAGAAGCCTATTATCTGATGGGTATCAACTACGATTCTCGTAGTGATTATGAGCAGGCACAAATCCACTTTGAGCACGCACTAAAGTTAGCACAGGCGCATCAACTGACCGATATTGTACAGAATACGCTCGTCGGTTTAGCGTCTGTCATGCGAAATCTGGGTAAATTTGAGCAATCACGCACCTATTATGAAGAATGTCTTGCCTATTTCGATGATATAGGCTCTGACATTGGTAAAGCGACTGTGTTGACCGGCTTGGGCACAATCGCGTTCCGAGCTGGGAATTTCGATGAAGCGAAACGTAATTACGCGGAAAGTTTAGCATTGCGGCAAAAACTCAATGATCGCCGGGGGATTTCCAACGCACAAAATAATCTGGGGGTTATCCACGCTGTACAAGGTAAATTTGAAGACGCACGTACCTATTTTGAGAGTAGCCTGAAATTACGCCGTGACATTGGCGATCTGGGTGGTATTGCAGAATGCCTCACGAATCTTGGAGAGGTGAATCTCGATCAGAAACAGTGGGATACCGCTTTGTCCTATTTTCTTGAAGGGCTTGAGATCGAACAACAACTCAACAATCGTTCTCGCAGTATCGGTACCTTAAGTTCATTAGCAGTCATCATGCAACAACTAGAGGACATCCCGCAAGCATTACAATATTATGCTGATGGGATAGCGATTGGTCGGGAATTAGAGGATAATTTTGAGTTATCGCGTTTGTTACCGCCACACGCTTTCCTACAGATTGAACTTGGTCAATTGCAGGATGCACAAAAAACACTACAGGAGGCGTTACAGCGTGGACAAATGGTGAATGTTCCCGCATCCATTTTGCAAGCGCTCTGTGGCTTTTCCACAATTGCCTTTTTGCGGGGTAAATTTGTTCAAAGCGCCGAACTGCTCGGCACTATACAAGCGCATCCTGCATCAAAGCATATACGTGTAAAACAACGCGTAGAAATCCTGATAGACGATCTCAAGTCCGCCTTAGACGACGCAGTATTCAAAGAGTCTCTAGCACGAGGTAGAGCACGGGCATTAGATGAAGTTATTGAGCCGATTATTTAGCGGAATTATTCTCGTCATCAAGACCTGCATTGCGGGCAATATCAATCGCAGATTGCCGATCAGTGACATGCAACTTGCTGAAAATATTGGAGATATGATTACGCACCGTTTTGGGACTAATTACGAGTGTTTCTGCAATTGTTGCATTTTTCGTGCCTTTTGAAATCAGCGTCAACACCTCGATTTCTCTTGGTGTTAACTCAGGTAGTTTTTCTGTGGGCGTTTGTTCACGCTTGCTGTTGAAGTAGGTAACAAGATGATGGGCGATGCGCGGACCGAAAACTGCGCCACCATTCGCCACTGTTGTGATTGCCCGTATCAATTCTGATTGTCCGGTGCCTTTAATGATATATCCGCGTGCCCCGGCGCGTAATGCCGCGAATACAGATTCATCATCCTCAAACATGGTTAACATCAATATGCCCATCGCGGGTTGTGTCTCACGGATTTTGCGGGTTGCGTCAATTCCACTACCACCGGGCATCTGAATATCCATCAGGAATACGTCAGGTTGTGTACGTTGGGCGAGTTTTACGGCTTCATTGGCATCAGACGCTTCGCCAACGAGGATAAGCGTATCGGTACTCATAACCGCATGCTTGACCCCACGCCGGAATGCGACGTGATCGTCAGCAACACACACACGAATGGGTGTTATCATGGCATGACCTCCACAATTTGTAGCGGAAATTCTGCACGAATTTTCACACCGCCCAATGATGAATCTTCTACGAAAAATCGCCCGCCAATTTCTTCCGCACGCTCTCGCATAGAGATCAAGCCCAAGCCACCATTGGTGATGTCGTCGAAGCCGTTACCGTTGTCTTCGACACTTAAGGTTAGCCACCTATTATTTTCATGGCTTAATGTGATCTCACAATAGGTTGCACGTGCATGTTTCACCACGTTAGTTACTGCTTCTAACGTCACACGATAAAGTGCGACTTCTACCGCCGCCGGTAATGTCGAGAGTTCTCCCATATGATTGAGTGTAATACGAGTTTTTCCGGTACGCGTCAATGTGGTGATAAATTCACGCATTGCAGAAATAATCCCCACCTCATCCAACAATGGTGGACGCAGATCGTGCACAATTTGACGAATTCCACTTAGCGCATTGACCAATTCTTCTCGCGCTTCGGTGACTAATTCAATCGCCACCTCGGGGTTTTTAGCGATCATGCGTCCGATGGCATCCAAACTGAGAATGACTGCCGCTAATGAGGGTCCCATGCTGTCGTGCAGATCGCGGCGCATACGACGGCGTTCGTCCTCACGCGCTACCACCACACGCTCACGAGATTTTTGTGCCTGTTCAGCGAGGATCGCATTATCAATGACCACAGCGGTTTGGTTAGCGAAAACAGACAATTTCTCAAGATCATCCTTCTTAAACAGGTTCGCCCGTTCGCGATTTTCCACATAAATTGCCCCGAGAACGCGCTCCCGCGAAATGAGTGGCACACACAACACTGAGCGCAATTGATACTTGTTGATACTGCCTTCTTCACTTAAGTCCGGGTCTTCTATGGCGTTAGTAATACGTTGTGGCTCACGATTCGCGATTGATTGATTCAAGATAGAGAAGCTAATGCCCTCAGTTGCATTGTCAGAGATCGGATCAGTATCATGTTTCGCCTCAATCTGAATTTGACCGGTAGCATCACGCAGGAGCAGATACCCGCGTTGGGCACCGACAAGTTCTACAATTACGGACATGGTAAAGTCTAGAAGATCGTGTGTATCACGAATTTCTGCCATACGACGACTGATATTAAGAAGTGCTTCAAGAAATGCTTGATCTTTAGGCATGAGACATCATTATTTATTGTGAGATAGCTATGATTCTACATGGGACAATAAGTGAAGGCAACTAACGAAGCTACTGATGAATTTTACACTATCGGAATTAAGTGGTGGTTAAGTAGTCAGATTGACTTACGTCACAGTGCCATTGGATTGCCACGCAAAAACAGGGGCACCTGTCTGAAAAACTTGATGTACGAAGTTGTTTTACCCATTGTGACACATAGACGGTGGTACACACAGATTCTGCACAAGATTACCGTGTGGGAAAGAATTTGTGTATCCTGCCGCTCAGGTCAATCAGCTTCATCGTTAATGAGTGCCATGGATGCGAGATGTAATCGAGAAGATGCCAGTTCTGCTAGCGGGTAGGAATTCGAACGCAGATACAGCGCGAATAAACACGACTCACCACGTCTTTCTAAGTGAGCGTTCAAGACAGAGTCGGTGCCAGTGGGAGCGGCTAAAGTCAAGGTGGTATTATCTAACTGAAAATCAATCGTTTTAGTGGCATCAAGACGCATGGTCGATTTGGTACCAGTTTGATCCAAAATTTTGCTGTATTGGATGCTAGCCGGTTCCAGTTCCTCCACAGCAACTACAATTCGTGCAACACCGCTAACACCATTTTCATGATGGGTGCGGTCATCATCCGTCACACGCATATGGCGCGGGGTGCGATCTTGCAAGAAGAACGGATTCATGTTTTCATCCAATGCCGCCGCGCGCCATGCCACCAATGCTCCGTCAGGACGATGTCGGCTATTATCATGCGGTCCGGTGAGTGTCAATCCCCGCGCGCTGATCGCTTGAACATCCTCCTCCAAATTTTGTGACAATAACGCATACCCTGCCCAGCCTTCGCCAGGATTAAATAACCGGGCATGCATACCATTTGGATCATCAAGGGCGGATTGATTGACAAGACCGATGAGTTCGATATAAGTGCTATCCTGAAACACAATTAGGCAATTTTCAGTGTTGCCGTCCGCGTGTTTACCCCCATAAAACGCCGTAAATCCAAGCGCTTCAAAATCTGCTTGTGCTTGTTTGAGGTCATTAACCACGAGAATTGCATGATCGAATTTGAGCGTTGTCATAAAATTTACCTTTATAGATATGTCTTCAAAAAGTCGAGTTTTTTGTGCCATGAATCAACGCTGGCATGATAATTTGATGCTGGTTCGCCCCCAAACGCATAGAATCCACCATCTACGGGATGTTTCATGGAGACAATTGTAGTCGGTCCATACGGCGGCATGATGAGATGACCGACGGCAGGATAGCTCACATGCTCATAGGGATGCGCGAAATCGTGATTTTTGAGGCGGGTTATCGCAATTTCAGCCAGTTCAGTACTGGGCCACATCTGGTCATCTTCGCCGGAGACGAATAATATTGCGCCGTTGATCTTCTC
>DAOTXB010000310.1:0-3551 GCA_034435575.1 Anaerolineae bacterium | reverse complement strand
AATTTACGTGGTTTTGTTCCGGCGAGCCATGTATCTGACCTTGCGCGTGGGCTAAACGAAGATGAACGTCGTGCCCAATTGAATCGTCTGGTTGGTAACAAGATTAAAGTAAAAGTTATCGAAGTGAACCGCAAGCGTCGTCGTCTGGTATTTAGCCAGCGCGAAGCCATGCGCGAAACTCGTGATGCGCGTAAAGAAGTATTGCTCGACGAATTGGCAGAGGGCGAAGTACGCAAGGGCGTGGTTAGTGGTCTGCGCGACTTCGGTGCATTTGTAGACCTCGGCGGGGCAGATGGTTTGATCCATATCTCTGAACTGGCATGGCACCGTGTGAAGCACCCGAATGAGGTTGTGAGCGTGGGCGATGAAGTTGAGGTTTATGTATTGCGCCTTGATGAAGAGGGTAAGCGTATTGGTTTAAGCCTGAAGCGCCTGCAACCAAACCCATGGGATCAGGTAGAAGAAATCTACCATGTGGGGCAGTTGATTGAAGGTACAGTTTCCCGTACAGCCCAGTTTGGTGCTTTTGTCAGCCTGGAACCGGGAATTGAAGCGCTGTTGCATGTCAGCCAAATTTCAGATGACGCGCCGGTAGATGCCTCATTGGTGATTGGCGAAGGACAACGCCTGCTGATGCGCGTGATTAGTGTAGAAGCTGATAAACAGCGCCTTGGTCTGAGCTTGAAAGAAGTTACCGCGGAAGAAAATGAACGCTGGGAAGCACAACGCGCCGAACAGCGTGCACAAGAGCTTGCAGAAGCCGAAGCGGCGGAAGCGGCAGCCGCAGAAGCTGAAGCGGCGGAAGTCGAAGCAGATGAAGCAGATGAAGCAGAAACGACTGAAGAAGCCTACGCTTAAGCGCGTGTGTAGGTGCATGATGCTGGACGAACCGTTTAGACGGGTCATGCACCCATCAGGTCATGTCTCGCCCCTGTATGGATGGGCGGGTGAATCTGGTCAATCCGCAAGAATTGTGGTAAACTGAAGCATGATATGGGTAAGGTATATGAGCATAACAATCACCCCTTGCCCTCAACACGTGTCGTATTGGAAGGGGGTGAGAACGAGACATGGCATCTGTAAAACTGAAACCTAATGAGTCGCAAGACGCACTTTTGCGTCGTTTCCGTAAACGCGTGACCAATGCGGGTATCCTGAGTACTGTACGCCGTAAACGTTGGCATATTTCTAAAAGCGAACTGCGTCGTATTGAGAAGAAAAAGGCAATCCGTCGCTCGCGTCGTCGTCAGCGTAAAGCACAGGGACGTTGATTTTAACGCTCTGATGACGATGTACGCAGGTCACAACTGAACTGTGAAAACGCCGCTATCGTCTCCGTGACGGTAGCGGATTTTTTCTGTATCTATAAGTGCAATAGGGAGCACATGGCAAAACAAAAAGAAGATAAGATCGAAGTAGAAGGTACCGTTATCGAAGCACTGCCGAATACACAATTTACGGTAGAAATCGACAATGGGCATAAAATCCTCGCGTATCTCTCCGGTAAAATGCGAAAATACTATATTCGTATCGCGCTCGGTGACCGCGTTAAGGTGGAGATGAGTGTGTATGATCCTGCACGCGGGCGAATTGTTTATCGTGCGCGTGACAAGCAACGCTCTTCATAACATCATAGTCATAGTATAAACAGGCATATGAGCAAAGATGGTTGCCATCTAAAAAGGTAACACATCCTCGCTCATTCGGATTTAGCGCAATCTATTGTCACAAATAGCCTGTCGCCGTATCAGGGTGTTACGACGGACGGGTTTTTTGTGTTAACGTGGTTTATCTCCCCAATGGACTGACATCGTGCCGAACATGAACGGCTCATAATCGACATTTTCAAAGCCGACTTCGCGCATAATGTGTGCGAGTTCATCCGGTGTTTTGAATGATTGTGTTGATTCCGGCAGATATTTATAGGCATCAGCACCCTCTTTACCGCTAATGAGCCGCCCCATCAATGGGATAACATACTTCAAGTGAATTAAGATGAACGGGCGTAACAGGTTGTTGGGTGGCGGTGACGTGTCTAGGATGACGATCCTGCCACCGGGCTTTAGTATACGCAATTGTTCACGCAATGTCTGATAAATATCCGGCACATTCCGCACAAGATACCCCGAAACTACGGAGTCGAAATTGGCTGAAGGCAAGGGTAAACGCAGAGCGTCCGCACCGAGCCAATCAATATCATCGCCCATGTTCTGTCGTTGCCCGACGAACATCATTGGTAGGGCGAAATCTGCGCCAATGACGTAGGCTGAGGGAACGGTTTTCGCCGCTTCAAAGGCAATGTCCCCTGTGCCAGTAGCAAGGTCTAACACTGTGCCATGCTGTGGGATTTGTGCTTTCTTGATGACAAAACGTCGCCAGCGCTGATCCTGTCCGGCGGTCATCAAACGATTCATTATATTATAGCGTTCGGCGATTCTGCCAAACATATCCTGTACGTATGCGGATTTTTCCTGTCCTTCAAGTTTTGCTGACATACGATTCTGTTCTATCCTCTTGCTGTATTTTGCTATGGGTCGCATCGATCGCAATCAGACCGTGCGTTATATGTGTAGTTATATCTCGTGTCCATTCTACATTGGTGAGAATGTTGGTAGCAATGGCATGACTATCATCCAATGGTGTGCCGTAGTCCACGACGATTACAAAGGCATGAGGTTGTACCCCATGTATGGTGCTCATGATTTTACCTACATCACACGTTTCGCTGTGTTTTGCTACAAGCACAAAGCGACCATAAACGCGATATTTTCCGATAATATTTGCGCTTAGTTTATCATCATCAAGTTGCATGTCGCGGTGTATTGTGTCAGGTTTACGGGTTGCGTCTATTCCAATTTTATCCCCGATACGATGCCCCGTAAGGTGATCTTGACGAAGCCCATGTACGTGCATTATATCGCCTGCTGGATCAACATTATCCAAGATGTGGGTAAGGACGCTTTCGGATTGTTGCACGTCTACATCAGCATCTACCACGATGATGGTTTTCAGTAAGGCAAGCTGTCCCATACCCCACAAGCCGTGCATAACTTTGTGTGCCTGTCCTGCATAGTGTTTGTTGATGCTAATCAGCGCGAGATTATGCAGACCATATTCAAATGGCAGATTCATATCATGAACTTCCGGCAGTATCAGGCGCATTACAGGCATAAATAGGCGTTCCACCGCTTTATGTAACCAACGACGATCATGCGCTGTGATTACCGGAAACACTGCATCGTTCCGATGAGTGATCGCGGTAACTGTCATAATGTAGTCGTTGTCGTGGTTACTATCCTTCGAGAGTAGGTCTATCTCGCCCTCAATGATGATTTCTGCGTCTGCGGGCACATTGATCGGCTGTGAGATACCTTCGGCAAAGCGTACTGGCTTTCCCCGTATCCAACCAGCAAGCAAATACGGGTCGATCTTATCCGGCAAAGGCGCAAGTCCGCACCACATTGTCGCCGGATCACCACCAATGATAATGGCAGTTGGGATGTTGGTGTTTGTTTCGGTCATCGTTAACGCTTGTTTGGGGATAAGGAGTG
>DAOTXB010000309.1:0-2976 GCA_034435575.1 Anaerolineae bacterium | reverse complement strand
GAGATAGTGACCGCGATAATGGACGCATGGGCGCGGGAGGCAAAGAATATCGTGATGTAGTGGGTGCAGTCTCTTATTTGATTGATGAACGGGGTCTATCAACAGACCGTATCGGCATCATGGGCTTTTCGATGGGCGGGGCGACGGCGATTATTGCGGCAGGCGAAGATTCACGGATCAGCGCGGTCTGGTCGGATAGCGCCTTCGCGGATATGGACATTGTGATGGATTACTTGCTGTCTATCGTGCGCTTGAACGTGCTCAAAACACCCATCTTGCTCGTCGCGCAAATTCTTTATGGCGAAACCCCGACTCGCACCGACCCGGTAGATTATGCCCCCTCACTTACAGATACGCCCATATTTCTAGTCCATAGCGAGCGTGATAGCTCTGTCATTTTCGAGAACTTCACGGTGCTATCGTCGGCGTTTGAGGCAAACGATGTGCCCTATCAAACATGGGTTACACAACATGCCCATGTCGAGACGATCAACACCGAACGTGACGATTATGCGCGTCGATTAATTACATTTTTTCGGTCTACACTCGGATAGGGTGCTATTTATAAACACTACCGATTACTAGACCATTACTCTTATAAAATTTTATCGTTATCAATAGCAAAAGCGGTAAACGTTTGGTACACTTATTGAAATATGTTGTTCCGCGGTCTTGCACCATCCCAAATAATAATTTTCATGAATTTAATCGGTTCTTTTTAGCGATATGTCTGATTATCCTTTCCAATATTGTGGCAGTTAAGCACTCATTGATCGGGTGAACAGACATCGTGTGGGGAATATTTGACACTTAGCAACAATATTCTCTACAACTTTCAGCGTAAATTAACACGGAGCGCAGAATAACCGATGGATTCTGTTGACGTAAAAGAAACAACCCCGACGTGGTGTGCCTATGATGACGTACACCCGGAAAACACCGTCACGGGCACGGTAAAAATTGCACAAAATGTGTACAGTCCAGAATTGGGCAACAAACGCGATATTGTGGTTTATCTTCCCCCCTCCTACACAACTAATACCGAAAAACATTATCCCGTGCTTTATATGCACGATGGTCAAAACCTGTTTGATGGCAACACAAGTTATGTCGGTGAATGGTTCGTTGATGAAACAATGGAAAAATTGAGTGCCGACGAGGACATTGAAGTGATTATTGTCGGTATCCCGAATATGGGCACAGAGCGATTACACGAATATAGCCCCTTTAAAGATCGGCGCAGTCATGGATGGGGCAACACCTATATGCGCTTTATTGTGGATACGCTCAAACCGATGATTGACCGTGATTTTCGCACAATTCCTGACCGTGATTCAACAGGCATTGCCGGGTCGTCTATGGGCGGGTTAATCAGCATGTATGGCTTCTTTCAATATCCAGAAGTCTTCGGTATTGTGGGTGTGATTAGTCCGGCGTTGTGGTTTGGCGATGGCGCAATTTATGATTACGTGCAAGCGGCAAAGTTCGTCGCGGGTAAAATTTACATTGATGTCGGAACGCATGAGAGCGTGCTCCTCAAGGTCAAAGATCAAGTCTATGGCTACGATGTACCACGTTATGTGATCTCCGTCCGCAAAATGCGCGAGCTTTTAGAGCGCAAAGGGTACTTGAACGGCGAGAACCTGATCTATGTAGAAGACGAAGGCGCAATCCACAATGAAAAGGATTGGGCGCGTCGCTTCCCTGATGTGATGAAGTTCTTGTACGGCGAATAATACAGCGTCCAAGGGGAACTTTATATTCTATGAAATGCAAAGGCGGCTCACGGTATGAGTCGCCTTTTTGATTGTTTGATTATGTCCTAAATCAAGCCAGATCACGCATACACGCGAATTACTGCGCGTCAATCAACCCTTCGGCATCTGCCAGCGATGGCGCAAACGCAAGATAAAATCCATCATCTGAATAGGCTTGTAGACATAGCGTTTCTTGATCGATATTTGTCCAACAAGTGGCACCACTAGCGGATTCAGTCGAGTCTGCTGTGCCCATCCGTAATCCGGCAAACTGCGCGAATGACGTGGCAAATTCCTCCGCATCAGTCGGTGTATCCAGTGCAAGATTCATAATCCAGGCACGTTCGTCATTGTTATCACTGTAATACAGTTGATAACGGTCACCACCCCAACCTGTTGCGGCAACATCAAGAAAACCCTGCGCCAGTTGTGTGCCGAGGTATTGACGCAGATAAAACTCGCCGAGTGTGCGTTCAAACAACAGTTCCCACTCGCCATCCAGCACATCTACAGCATTTTCCACGCTGACGATTTGCGGATCATCACCATCCAGATACCGTTGTGGGTGCAAAATTTGTTCGGTAGAAACGGGTGGATTTTCATAGGCAGAATCGACCAACTCCCACCCCCCTGCTTCGCGGAGTGCCACTACAAACTCCATACCGGTTAAATAGGGGAATGTCAGCTCGATTTCGAGGATAAACGGTGTGCCAGCGGGGATTTCTGCGGCGGCAAGTAGCTCAGGGTCAAGCAGTGCCATAGCCGCCATCGGGTCTGCCATGACGACCTCCAGCGTGTATTCCTGCATGACTAGTGTTGCATCCCCTTCAACCAGAGATTGACGTGCAATCGCGGCATCAACATTATCTTCGCCATTTGTTTCGATAAACTCCACAAAAAATGTCGCGAGGTCAAAATGTTGATCCTGCAAGGCATGGACAAATTCATGGGCATAGGTGATGCTCTCGAATAATGGCAATTCAGTGCCAAGCGTATCGCCGGAGAGCAACAACACGTTCATCTCCGCGCTTTCAGGATCATAAAATCCCGCGACCTGTGACCCCAATAAATCGCCGTATACAGCGCGTAAGTCTAAATCTTGATGGATAAAATCAAAAGCGCGGTAAAATTGTAATTCGCGCTGTGCGATCTCATCATCAAGTTGTGCTTCAAGATCCGCAGTGACAAACGCGATCACATCTTCACGGGTTGGGAAGAG
>DAOTXB010000308.1:0-9004 GCA_034435575.1 Anaerolineae bacterium | reverse complement strand
GTTGGGAAGATAGGCACATTGGCGACGGTTGGTGCTGGAGTCGGTGTTTCTGATGCAAACTGCACGACGGTGTCATCACCGATTAGCGTTGGTGTGATCTGTGCTGGCGGAGTGCCCGCTTCGGCTGTGATGAATGTCGGCGTGACATTGAGCGTGACCGCCGCTGTGGGTGTGGATGCGTCCAAGGTGGAGGTTGGTGGCGCTTCTGCCGTTAGTGTGCGGTTGAGCGCCGCAAGTGTTAGCGTAAATTGTAGGGCAATCTCGGTTAAATCCGGCGTGGGCGTTGGTGCTTCCGCCGTGAGTGTTTGCTCAAGGGCTTGCCATGTTTCGGTGAACTGGAGCGAAATCGCGGTTAAATCTGCCGTTGGTGGCAACGGAGTCGCGGTTGGCGCGGGTGTGACCGTCCATGATGGGGTGATGGTCGGTGTATTGGTGTTGGTTGCGGTCACGGTTGGCGTTGGCGTATCGGTTGGACCGAGCGTTGGGATTGGTGTCGGTGATGGTTGTACCGTGTTGGTCGCCGTTGCGGTACTGGTCAGGGTAGATGTTGCAGTTTGTGTGACCGTTGCCGTCGGTGTTTCGCTGGGATTTGGTGTCGCCGTCAGCGTGTTGGTCGCCGTTACCGACGCAGTTTGAGTGAGCGTGGGTGTGAGTGTATTGGTTGAAGTTAGCGTAGCTGTCGCGCTCGGGTTCGGTGTCTCGGTTGGGGTTTGTGTCGGTGTGCTGGTCAAGGTCGGCGTGAGCGTCGATGTCTCACTGGGATTGGGCGTATCGGTGGCGGTGCTGGTCGGTGTGTTTGATGGCGTATTGGTCGCCGTAGATGTCGTGGTTGCGGTGCTGGTTTCAGTTGACGTTTCACTCGGGTTCGGGGTATTGCTCACGGTTGGGGTTAATGTGGTGGTCTGGCTGGGTGTAATGGTCGTGGTTGCGGTTGGAGCGTCCGTTGCTGTATCCGTAAAAACGGGCGTGCGTGAGGGCACAACCTGCGCGACAGCAGTCGGCACGGTGGCTTCTGGTGTAAATGTCGCCGTGTCCGTTGGCGCAAGGGTCGGCGTGACCTGCGGAATGCCGTCACTGCTACACGCGCCGACAAGCCAGATGACGACCAACAAACTGAGAACCCGTTTCATAGGTGATACGCTCCTGTGATGATGTCTCTATTATGTCACACACGCGGTTCGCTCACAATTTTATACGGGGTACGGGTGAGGTACGTCCACAGGGCGCTTCCCCTACGATCACGGTATGGAGATAGATATTGGCTAATCCTCGCCAATTGGGTTGCCGTCTTTGTCGTCCAACCAGCCTTTGCCCAGTTGCCAACGGCGGGTTATGCCGTCTGCGAATGTATAGATTTGAATTTTCTGGACGCTACCTTCATCGCGTTGAGAATTTCTTGAAATTATTTCTCTTGTTTCTGCACCAAATTCTGCAAGATTGCGCTCCGGTGACCAATTTGAACCGTCAGGTAATATCGTGTTCGTGTCGAAATCCGTATCTTGAATGAGTGCATCCGTTAGATCTGCTTTGTGAAGATCCACAGCAGTTAAGTTTGTTCTGATGAGCTGAACACCATTTAATTTAGTGCGCCTTAGATTGGCATTTGCGAAATTGCTACGACTCAAATCAGCACCAGTGAAATCACCACCCCAAAAGGAAGCGTTTTGTGCGGAAGCGGCTGTAAAAAGGGAATGTTGAAAGTTACAAATGGAGAACCTTGCATCCTTTAAATTAGCACGGATAAGATGTGAATTACTCAGGTTGCTTTTAGAAATTAAACTATTTTGCCAGCGCACAGTTATTAGATTTGCACCAGAGAGATTACATTTACTAAAGCGTGTTTTTCTAAGATCAGTTGTTTCTAAATATGCATCTCTTAAGTCAGATTTACTGAACCTAACCCCGCGCAAACAAGCCAGCAGACTGTGTCTATAACCACCACCCATCAGCGTGACATAAGTCCCTAACCAATTACGTTTGCGAAGTTCGTCAATCGCATTCTTGGCAACATTATTCACTGAGCTTGTTGCATCTAGTATCAGTTGAGTCTGCTTTTGCTCAACGTCTCTAATCCGTTGGCGTTCTTCGCGTTGTTCTTGCAGATAATTCAGCACGAAGATGGTCAAGATTACGCTGACGGCTTCGGTATAAAGGTTGGTGAAGTAGCCTGAGATATCATCAATGGCGGGTGCGTTGCCACTGAATAACACTGCACCAATTATCACGCCGAGCATAACCAGTGCGCCACCACCGAGCAAGCGATAAAAATTGCGGTATTCACGGTGAATCTGTGTAATTTCTTCGGTGCGGGAAACGGATTCTGTCGCCATGGTGAACATACCTCTGTTATGATTTCGTTTATGAGCATAGTCTAGCAGGGTTTGGGGTTTGCCAATCATGTGACTCCGTCAATCCCTCGCATCCACCCGCCCGCGTGTGGCATAATCCTCGCATACCGTAAACAGAAAAAAGCGATTCGCCCATGCCCACAGTTGACCCGATTTCACTCGCCGTTTTTCGTAGTTTGTTCGCCTCTGTCGCGGAAGAAATGGGCGTAACCCTGCAACGCGCCGCCTTTAGCCCCAACATCCGCGAACGGCTCGATTTTAGCTGTGCCGTGTTCGACAAAGAGGCACGCATGGTCGCCCAAGCCGCCCATATTCCGGTGCATCTCGGCAGTATGCCCGCCTCAGCACAAGCCGCCATTAATGCCTTCGACACCTTCGCACCGGGGGATGTGGTTGTGCTCAATGATCCGTATCGTGGCGGGACACACCTGCCGGACATCACCATGATTTCGCCCGTTTTCGCTGATAATGAGCTGGCGTATTTTGTTGCTTCACGCGCCCATCATGCCGATGTCGGTGGCATGTCGCCGGGGTCGTTACCCCTCAGCACAGAATTGTATCAAGAAGGGGTGATTATTCCGCCCATCAAAATTATCAGCACGGGCACGATGAACGACGGCGTGTTGACATTGTTGACCGCCAACAGTCGCGCACCGGAAGAACGACTTGGCGATCTTTCCGCACAATTAGCCTCGCATCGTGTCGGGGATAAACGGTTACTAGCGATGATCGCTGAACATGGCGCGGAGACTGTAGACGCACACGCACGCGCTTTGATGGATTATTCCCGCCGGATGACCGAATCCGCGATTGAAGCGATTCCCGATGGTGAATACACGTTTAGCGATGCGCTCGAAGGTGATGGTCAGCGTGAGTTTGACATCCCGATTACGGTGAGAATCAGTGTAAGCGGAAACGCTATGACCGTCGATTTTACGGGGAGTGCGCCACAGGTTGCGGGGAACGTCAACGCGGTTTCGGCAATTGTGCGCTCCGCGACATGGTATTGCGTGCGTCTGCTCAGTCGCGAGGATATTCCGGTCAATGATGGGTGTTTTGCGCCGGTAACGGTCATCACCGAAGCAGGCACCTTTCTTGACCCCCACTTTCCGGCGGCAGTGTCGGTGGGTAATACGGAAACCGGTCAGCGCGTAACCGATGTTGTACTCGGTGCTTTGGCGCAAGCATTGCCAGAACTCATCCCCGCCGCCAGTCAGGGATCGATGAACAATCTCACCGTAGGCGCGATGGTGGATGGTCAACAGTTCGTGTATTACGAGACTATCGCGGGTGGGCACGGCGCGACGCCACAAGGTCATGGGGTCAGTGGACGGCACAGCCACATGACGAACACGCTCAACACACCGATTGAAGCACTTGAGTACAGTTTACCCCTCCGTGTGTGGCGTTATGGATTGTGTGAGGGGTCGGGTGGTAAGGGACAACATCACGGGGGCGATGGGATTGTGCGGGAATACGAATTTTTGACTCCGGCGACGGTCACGCTCAACACCGAGCGACGCATCAACGCGCCCTATGGTCTGCATGGTGGCGAAGCGGGCGCTACCGGGGAGAATGTGCTAATGCAGGATGGTGAAATCCGTAAAGTAGGCGGGAAGTATACAACACAAGTCAACACAGGTGATCGCTTGACGGTCAATACGCCCGGTGGTGGTGGGTGGGGGGAAGTAGACTAATTAGCGACATGGTGTGAGGACAAAATCGCGCTATACCACCACCAACGGACGGTGTGCCATCTGTTTGATCTGTGACGGGGCAACCTTGCCATGATGCAACGCAACCGCCACTTCGATCTCATCAAGCACATTCAACGATGGACTACTGCCGAGGCTATCCGTCCCTAAATAAACCGGAATCCCCGCCGCTACGAACTTTTCTAAGGGCATGCGTCCACAGCGCAAGCGCAAGTTACTGCGGGGACAATGCACCACGCTACATTCATTTGCGAGAATCCGTGTGATGTCCGCATCATCCACATGCACACAATGGACCAATAGCGGGCGTAAATCTAATGCGCCGACATCTTCAAGATATTGAATTGGGGTGACTTTGGGTGATTCAAACCCTGCACCAAGTTTTTTGTTGAGCGCTTCTATGACCCCTGTCCCTTTCGTAAAATATTCATACTCCGCCGGACTTTCCGCCGCGTGTATACACAGGGGTAAATTTTCATCACGCACATAATCGAGCGCATCATCCCATAATTCGGGCATTACCGAGTAGGGTGTGTGCAGGGATATGCCAACTTTTATGCCGTCCTTGCGCTCTTTGGGTCGCCATTCCTCAATCAGTTTACGGGCAAAGCTCAGGCGTTCTGTCGCTTGCGCTTTAGTGATTCCTAGCACTTCCACATAGACAATCCCTTTAAGCTCGGAATGTATCAGCGGGGCGAGGCTAGCCCCCGTGCTCGTAATATCACAGACGGTGGTGGTACCCTGCGCGATCAACTTTTGCACACTCTTAATTGCCGCCTCTTTATACACATTTGCCTTACGTTTACCAAGTTCTGCTGACCGCTTTTGCGCCACATCCCTAAGCCAGGGGAAAAAATCTTGACCGCCTACATCAGGTCGGTATTGATCCAACCAGCTTAGTTCAAGGTGTGTATGTGCGTTAACGATGGGTGAAATGGCGTGGATTGCCTTCAATTGCGAATCGAAAAATTCATACAGATTATCCAGTCCGGTCATTTGCATGACTTCGATCACGCGCTCTGACGGCTGAACGATGCGTACCACGCCCGTATCGTCATGGAGTTTTCGCAAGACCTTTAAGCCTGAGGTGCTGATGTAATCCACTGCCGATAGATCGAGCGCAATCTGTTGATTAGGGCGGGTGGATTCTTGCTCAATCGCGTTCAACAACACCGCTTTACTTGAACTATCCATGCGCCCGTTTAAGGCGAGCACGGTTGTGTTGCCGGTGCGCTTGGTTGTTATATCAATCATCCACTTATCCCGTAGGTTGCTTTGTCGCAATGCGTCATATTATAGCGCAAGATTTAGTTTCGGGTGCATGGGGGAAAGCAAAAATCCCCCATAGAGTGATCTGTGAGGGATGAGTTCGGGGATAACTTCAAGCACCGGGCAGATTCCAAGCCAGTATACCAACATGCGATTGATACACTTCCCATAAGACCTGCCAGCGATGGGGTAAATTGCTGAAGTAACTAAACATCGCACCCGGTGTGTTATCGAACTGCCACGCAGGATGATGCCATGAATACACGATAAACACGCCAATATACGCCACACTATAGACAATTATTGCACCAAACCCTGCAATTATGGCGATCCGTCCCCAGCGCACAAATTTCGGATGATTGCTCCGTAACCACTCGTTCAAATGTGCAACGGTTACACAGGTTAGCAACACATACACGGCATAAAGCTCACTCATTCGACGCATACCGTACGTTTCCCCCGCGTTCCAATCCAGCGCCGCACCATTGACGATTAACTGTAAGGCGATCATTGCACCGAGGGTGAGCGACCAGGCACGATCTTTACGCCATAAAAACATCAGCCCAATCAAACTTACCAGTACAATTGGTGAATGACTCATCAGCATTTCCAACACATTTAGGGCATAATTGTCGCCTGTTTGCATAAACCCACCCTCGCTCACAGCGTCGAACGGTACCAGTATTGGCACACCGAACATCGCCTGCCAGATCAAGAGTAAGGGCAATAGGGTCAAACCGGCGCTAACAGTGGCGAAAGCCAGCCCACGCCATTGTCGGTGATACGCCAGCAACACCCATGCAGGCATGATGGCTACGGCTAATTGCCACCGTACCAGAATCGATAATCCGCCAAAGATGCCGAGTACAATCCACCACGCTGGGTGTTTTACACCTATAGGGTTATCTGAGAGTGCTCCGGTACATCGCACCAGTAGATAGAGAAATACGGCGATGGTGAATGCACCCGCATTATGTGAATTTACCGGGCTAATTGTGCTGTAATAAACTAAGGGAGTGCCGATAAACACCGCAAAGGCGATCAAAGCACTCAGCCCTGAGTCACATAATCGTCGTCCGATGCGATACGCTAAAACACATGCGCCGATTGCCATGAGATTAGCGCCGATCATCATCCACACACTGATTGCCTGTGGCACACCCTGCATGCTTTGAAAATAGTCGGGGTTAGCATCGAGCAAATTTGCCTCAGCGAAAACTTTGCCCGTCCAGTAGAACGGTGCTTGTAAGTACGCGATGCCGAAGGGGAAAATGTTCACCCAGCGCTCGGTATCAACATTCCATTGAATTTGATAGGTGTTGACTGTGTGGAAACGATCATGCTGATTGTTGAAATTGATGTCAAAATCTCCGGCGAGGGTATCCGTCCACACCAGATACGCCAGACTATCCCCACGAATGAGCGGACGATCTAGCAAAATAAGTACCAGTATCAGCGCAATCATCAGCGCGATCAACGTCAAACGCGAGGGGTTGCGATGATTATCATGAGCCTCTGTCGTGAGTTGTTCTGGAAATGGTGCGTTGTCGGTGGTGTGTTGTGGGTGTGCTGGTGCGATGATAGGTGCATCTGGCTTTTCAGCGATCATAAGTCCCCCATTGACCGTATTCCCCCGATGCTGATGCAGTGTTAGGAAAATAGGCGTAATTGTGTGTGTATCTCTCCTATTTACTAATTCGCAAAATACAGAAAATACTTACACATCATGTGGATTCCGTAGGCTAGTCTTAATATGTACTAAACATAGGTTATTGGACGATTTCAATTTGATTACGAGCGTGTAACCTGAAAATTGCAATCTGGGCGATGATCTTGGGTGGACTCATGGTCATTGAAAACGGACGTGGAGTGCGTCACAATCTAGGGGCTTTGACCATTATTGACCACACAACTGGATAAAACCTCATGCCCACCGGATTTATAGACGTTATCTTTGCGCTTGCACCGCCATTAGCTGTGTTGATTTTGATGGTCGGCTTTCGTTGGGGCGGGAGCAAAGCCGGACCTGCGGGCTGGGGCATTGCATTGGTGCTCTCGGTGATTCACTTTCGGGCGGGTGGAGAGGTATTATTCTTCGCGCACATCCGTTCCTTTATTCTTACGGTGGATGTGGTGTACATTGTGTGGACGGCGTTATTGCTCTATTTTGTGGTGGATAATGCCGGTGCGCTGAAGGTGATCGCAGGTTGGTTTACCGCATTGACCAAAGACGATGTGTTACAGGTGCTGTTATTGGGCTGGGTGTTTACCGCATTTTTGCAGGGTGTAGGTGGCTTTGGGGTGCCGGTGGCGATTGCCGCACCTTTGTTGGTCGGGTTAGGGTTATCGCCCTTGAAAGCGATCCTCGTCCCGTCTATCGGGCACGCGTGGGCAGTGACATTTGGCTCGCTCGGGTCATCGTTCATCACCATGATCGGTGTGACCGGACTCGACGGTGAAATCCTGGCACCTCCAGCGGCGGTTTTGTTGGGGATGTGTGCGCTGTTATGTGGGGTGTTGGCGGCGCATGTATACGCAGGCTGGCGTGGGGTGCACCGCAGTTTACCCGCTATCCTCATCATCGGGACGACGATGGCGGTGGTGCAATATATCGTCGCGACCAACGGCTTATGGAATATTGGCTCGGCTGTGGGCGGGCTGGCAGGGCTAGTTGTCGGTTTAGGCGTGACACGCCTGCCGTTTTATGCCAATGTGACCGAATCGCAACTGGTCGCGCCGGAAGAGGCAATTGATCTTGATGCTTCCTCATCACGCCCGACTCCGGCCTTCCCGCAAGCCATCGCCGGATATGCGATTCTGGTGATCTTAGCCGTGTTGATCGTCGGCTTTGAACCGATCAAAGATATTTTTGGCGCGTTTAAGCTGGCGGTGGATATTCCTGAAGTGGAAACTGGCTTGGGTTGGATCACGCCTGCATCAAATAATCTGGGGATTAAAATTTTCGGGCATACTGGGGCGGTGTTGCTCTATAGCGCGGTGATTACGTATCTGTTTTATCAGCGTAAGGGCTTTTATCCGCCGAATGTTTTGCCAGAGATTATCGGTGGTGTGCGGAAAAAAGGGGTGCGTCCGGCCATTGGTATTTTGTCGATGGTGGCGATGGCAACGGTGATGGCGAATACGGGTATGACACGTACTCTGGCTGAATGGCTAAGTAATGCGGTCAGCGCAGATTTATTCGCGTTCGTCTCCGCGATGATCGGGGCGTTAGGGGCATTTATGACGGGGAGCAACACCAATTCCAACGCGGTGTTCTCCAATTTGCAGATGGACACTGCCGCGCTACTCGGTTTGAGCGTGCCTCTGGTGTTGGGCATCCAAACTGCATCGGCGGCGATTGCCAGCTTACTTGCTCCGGCGAAGATCATGGTCGGCGCGAGTACCGTCGGCATGAGTGGCGACGAAGGCACCGTCTTGCGCGGGTTATTGCTCTATGGCGGGTTGATTCTGTTGTTCATCGCGGTGATGGGCTTCGCATTTATTCAGCTTGAGGTGACGTTTTAGTGATGGTGATTATTTGGTGAAGGGTTGCGGTGCCGGCTCAGGGATAGTTTTCCGATGTTGTAGCGCGGTTTCGAGCCATAATTGCTTGGCATCGTCAAGCATTTCGAGCGCATCTTCACGCGTTTCGCCGTTGGTCATGCACCCTTC